>JAJPXA010000251.1:479-4311 GCA_021205715.1 Bacillota bacterium | reverse complement strand
CTCCTATACCAATCGGGATACCATCCGTAATCCTGCCATACGGGATCCTTATCGATAACTACGCGCCGCAAATCGTTGTGCCAATCCACTTTTGCATTAAGAGCCTCCGATACCGCTCTTATCGGAATCATAATATGGTCATCAATAATTTTCGCCGGTGTATCAAGCTGTACTTCCTCATCATTTACAATCATTACATCATTGTCTGTTTGTAGCGTTACGGTTATATCATCCGATACAGCCGTTACTGTTGAGGTTATATCATCCCATTCTACATCCGCACCGAGCATTTCAAATACAGCTCTCATTTCAACCAATGTGCGGTCGTTTTCAATTATCGGCTCAACGCTGAAATCCACCTGCTCGCCATTAGCATATACAGTTATTCCGTCTTGAGATGTTCCGTCCAAAATGTACGGATCCTCCTCTGTGCCGCTGCCGGATACAATATACGCTGTATTCTCATTTAAATAAAATGCGGGTCGAATACCATATTCAAATGATACCGGCACACTGTTTATTGAACGGGCAAAACTAATTACATGCATTTCGTATGTATTATACCTTGATGAGGTGATAGTCCATGGGCATATAAGCCAATAGTTATAATATTCCCCGTCAGCAGGCGGTTCCTTTATTGGCACATATAAACTTTTAGCGCCTGCAGTATCATATACATCCCGAACCTCTTTTACTTGACATTCATTTAATAAAAACATCGTATCGCTTACTCTGTACATCGCTCCATAGTATGCGTCGGGGAAACCGGAAATGCCGCTCCCACCTTGAACGGATGAATCTCCCCAGTTTCCCATACTGTAATCAAATGTAACAAACGGCGTTGATATACCGTTGGTTGATAAATCAAGTTTATTATCCGGCAAAGCAACCCACTGATTTACCGTTTTCATAACGGAGCGCTCCGATTCGGAAAAATTAGTGTCCGATAAAAAGCCGGCTTCATCATCATACGGATAATTGCCGTAGATGCCGTTGACTTTCAGATGTTCTGTATCCGGGGGATAGTTCAGCCATTCTATATCTCCGGCTTCGGCGGTTGAATTTAACCATTGTCTTATTGTGGTTTCCTCCCAGAAATTACTTCCGTAGAGTTCTGTGTATTTATCACCGTCCTCTTTATTTTCTCCGGCGTTTGCCGCCTTAAAGCACAGAATTTTATCGCTAACCATAAGTATACCGTTTTCATCATCTGTGCTGACACATCTCCATAGAATAGGGTTGTTATCATAGCGTCCCAATTGATAATAGGTGCCTACTGAAAAATCCTCGATATTTGCAAAAGCCGTTGTGCCGCACAGCATAATAACCGCCGCTGCAAAAGCAGTCAATATTTTTTTCATAACTCATCATTACCTTTCTAAATTTATCGTATTCCGTACCGGAAAAATGCCTGCAAACCGGACTGCAAAATTTCGGTATGTCAATTGTCATCTTCCGATGATTTTTCTTTTCCGAGTTCATCCATATACCCTGCGGTTATAATGCCCGCGGGCAAAGCGATTATGGCGATGCCGACGAATGACGATAGCATTGCGGCGATACGTCCCGCTGTGCTTACGGGGTATATATCTCCGTACCCCACAGTAGTCAAGCTTACCACTGCCCAGTAAACAGCGTCAAAAAATGTGTTGAAAGTATCGGGTTCCACGTTAAAAACCACAAGCGCCGACAACAGTACATAGGCTGCCGCCAAAGTACAGACGGCAATCAGCGGAATACGTTGATTGCGAATTACATTTATAATTATTGTTACGCTTTTGGAATATCGAAACATCTTAAAAGCTCGAAATACCCTGAGCGAGCGTATTGCCCTAAAAATTTTAAACAAGCGAAATCCCGCGCTTACCGGCAGAAATGTCGGAAGAATGGAAATAAGGTCAACTATTGCCATAGGTGTGAACGGATATTTAAAAAAAGAAATAAATCCTTTTTGAGCTTTTGTATCCGCTGTGAATAATCTTAATATGTAATCCGCTATAAAAATGAGTGTGGAAACAGTTTCAATAATGTTGAAAACTTGATTGGTGTCTTTGAAAGCCAATGGGATAAGACTTGTGATAATAACGGCTATCATACCGTAATCGTAAACGACACTCGCGCGATTTTTGCCGTCGGACGGCTCTATTATCTCATATATGTTTTTTCTGAAGTTCATACAATCACCTTTTTTCGTAAAGTGCGCGGATATAAAATATTGCCGCTTACAACATACCGCTTTTCCGTTTCGCGCCGCCCTTATTCCGGGAGGGCGGCGGGGAAGAGGGAGCGCATAATTTTTTTACCGGCTTCGGTTTTGAAAATTTTATCGTATATGCTTTTTATCGTGTCTTGCGGCATATCTTCCTCGCAAGCGTTTACGATAAAATCGGCTTCGATAAGGATTTGACAGTCGGCGCCGTCGATATTCGCATATTTGTGATGCCTTGAAATGAGGTACTTCACGCGCTCGATAAGTTCGTTGTCGAAGCCGAGCGGTGTCAAAAGCTTTTCCGCTTCGGCGGGGCCTTCAATCTGCTGATAATATCCGCTTGCGGAATTGTATTTTTGCTCGCTGAGCTTTATCCCTATGTCGTGCGTGTACGCCGCCGTTTCCAAAATCTCGAGCGTCCTCGCGTCAAGTTCTTCAGCCTCGCCTATGATTTTCGCGTAGGCGTGTACCTTCATAAAATGGTTTATGCGCATTTTGTCGCCCGCCATATAGCGGCACATTTCAAGCGCGGTTTGATATACCTTGTTCATTTTGTCCTCCAATCATTTAAGGAGCCTTGCGGCTCCTTGAAATCACGCATATTTAAGCCTCGGAAACGGCTTTTTTAAGCTCGTCCGTTTTGTCGGTTTTTTCCCACGAAACATTTAAGTCCTCTCTGCCCATATGACCGTATGCCGCGAGGCGGCGGTAGATTGGCGCGCGGAGGTTGAGGGTTTCGATTATCGAATACGGTCTTAAATCGAAGACCTTTGAAACCGCGTCGGCGATTTTATCGTCCGAAACCGCGCCGGTGCCGAACGTGTCAACCATTATCGACACGGGATGTGCCACGCCTATGGCGTACGCGAGCTGTACCTCGCATTTTTTTGCAAGTCCCGCTGCGACTACGTTTTTCGCGGCGTACCGAGCCGCGTATGCCGCCGAGCGGTCAACCTTTGTCGGATCCTTGCCCGAGAATGCGCCGCCGCCGTGACGTGCGTAGCCGCCGTATGTATCGACAATTATTTTTCTGCCCGTAAGACCGCTGTCGCCGCTCGGGCCTCCGATTACAAATCTGCCGGTCGGGTTTATGAAATATTTTGTATCATTATCTATAAGCTCCGGCGGGATTGTCGGAAGAATCACCTCGCGCTTTATATCGTCGCGCAAGGTTTCAATGTCAACCTCGGGCGAATGCTGTGACGAAATTACGACTGTGTCGACGCGCTTGGGGATGCCGTCGATATATTCAATCGTGACCTGCGATTTTCCGTCAGGTCTTAAATAATCGAGAATATGCGATTTTCTTACCTCGGTAAGACGCTTCGCGAGCTTGTGCGCAAGAGAAATAGGCATAGGCATAAGCTCCGGCGTTTCGTCGCACGCATAGCCGAACATCATACCCTGGTCGCCCGCGCCGGTG
Organism: Bacillota bacterium; assembly: GCA_021205715.1. Classification (GTDB taxonomy): domain Bacteria; phylum Bacillota; class Clostridia; order UBA1381; family UBA1381; genus 12844. The sequence continues at coordinate 679 of JAJPXA010000251.1, read as the reverse complement.
CTGTTCTCGCTTTCACTGCCGCCCTTTTCGCGGTTCTCAAAACCCGAGTTTACGCCCTGCGCGATGTCCGATGACTGCTCGTCGATAGATGTTACAACGGCGCAGGTGTTGCCGTCAAAGCCGTACTTGGCGCGGTCATAGCCGATGTCAAGCACAACCTCCCGCGCTACGCTTGAAAACTCAACGTAGCAGTCGGTGGT
>JAJPXA010000251.1:0-469 GCA_021205715.1 Bacillota bacterium | reverse complement strand
GCCCATAATCGAGATTAATCCGGTCGTGCAAGTCGTTTCGCACGCCACTCTCGCATAAGGGTCCTTTTTTATAATTTCATCAAGAATAGCGTCCGAAATCTGGTCGCAGATTTTATCGGGATGTCCCTCGGTGACGCTCTCCGATGTGAAAAATTTTCTTGAACTCATATTATTATCTCCTTGTAAGTATTTTCCAAATCCAAAACGAAACCAGTTCGTTAATATCATTCATTATACACCACATAAAGAGGATTGTCAATTCAAACCGCCGCCTTTAAATAAAATTACAGTAAAAAATCCCCGCGCGGGGATTGACAAATGTGGTTTTATATGATAGAATGGTGACAAGAGGATAACCAATGGTTATTCTGCAAATTTGGTTTTTTGAGGCTTAAAAGCCCAAGCCGCCTGTTTCGCAGAGCAGGCGGTTATTTTTTTATGTAGATTATAATCAACAATATCAAAAACA
>JAJPXA010000192.1 GCA_021205715.1 Bacillota bacterium | reverse complement strand
CGGGCGGGTACAGCCGCAGAGGGAATTATTAATACTTATCGGGGCGGAAAAACTTCCGCCCTTTTTGCATAATATGCGGCAAACATAAAGAAAAACACGAAGGGAATCTTAAAACACAGAGGGGAAAGATTATGACGCTGATGAAAAAGCTATCCGGCGCGCTGTTAAAATATAAAAACATAATATATCCGATTATAGGCGCGGCGGCTGTTTTCGCGCTTTGCTTCATTGTGCTTTACGGCGGCGAAAATGTCGGCATTTCCGACAACGGCGATTTCAGGCGCGTCCTCTTGGTCAACAACCTTGAGTATAAGGACGACACCGATAAGTATTATCTGTTCAAGGAAGACTACACGATGAAGGTTGAGGGAGATACCCTCGCGCAAAAGCTTGCGTTTCTTTGGAGCGAAAACGAGGAGGAGGATATTTATTCCTCGCCGCAGTTCTTTATAATAAAGCTGTCAAAGACGCTGAATTTCTTCGCGAACATCATAACCTCAAAACCCGAAACCGATTATAACATAATATGGCTCGCGCTTATATATATTCTGATGCTGAGCGTAGCGGCGTGGGGGATATTCTCATTTTTCGCCGACGCCAAGCCGTCGCTGCAAATCGCCGTCGCGGTTATTTTCCTGCTTGTATTCTGCGACGCGGGATATATTTTGTATTTCAACTCGTTTTACGGCGAGCCGCTGCAATACGTCGCGCTTATGATGCTCATTTCTGTCGGACTTTTGATTTACAAAAGACCGAGTATACCGAAAATAATATGCTTTTTTATATCCCTGTATTTTTTCGCGGGGTCGAAGCTTTCTAATATACCGTATTCGTTAATAATATGCGTTTTTTCACTGACGTTTATTTTCCTTAAAAAGGGAAAAGCGTTTAAAATAGGCGCGCTGGTGTCGCTTGTCGCGGCGGCGGTGTGCATAGTCGGTCTGTATTCGAGCATACCGTGGTGGATGAACAGCGACACAACGTATCAGTCGGTATTTTTCGGAATCCTAAAGGAAAGCGACACGCCCGAGGAGGATTTAAAGGCATTGGGCGTGGATGAAAAATACGCCGTTCTTATGAACACAAACTCATATATGGAAGAGGACGAGTATCCGATAGATATAAAATCGGAACAGTTTAAAGCGGATTTTTACGACAAGGTGTCAAAATCGGATATACTTATGTTTTATCTGAGCCATCCGTCGAGGTTTGTCAAAAAACTGAACATCGCGATAAGCAACTCCGCGTATATACGCCCGCCGTATCTGGGCAATTCATCGACCGAGCTTACGGAAATTACCGGCCGTTACAGCCTTTGGAGTAATGTAAGGGCATACAGCGGGATTTTATATAATCCGATTGTAATATTCGCGTTGTTTATTTTAACTGCGGCATACGCGGTTTTTGCGGATGTAATTTATTTAAAACATCGAAAGCGGGCGCCTGTGAAAAACGTTTACGCAATCGCGGGTGTGAATATTTTGGCGCTCGGTTTATGGATAAATTTAATGCTCCCGATTTTGGGCAACGGCGAGGCGGATATAGCGAAGCATATGTTCCTGTTCTCCAACTTCGTCGACATACTGTTTGCGATTTTGCTTTTGGCGGTTGTAAGAGCCAAGCCGAAAACCGGGATAGCGTCCGCGCTCGCGGCGGCGCTGGCAATATTCTTCTGCTGTTTTACACTTCCTAAGAAAACGGTCGAGTTTGGAACATACAACGGCGAGCCGATAAAGTGGGAGATTTACGAAAATTTAAGCGACGGAACGCAGATTTTAATAGCGGCGGACAGCATAACCGAGATGCCGTTTGACGACGGGGAAAATTTGTGGGAATACAGCGATTTGCGCCAATGGCTCAACAGTGATTTTTTGGCGGAGTTCAGCGAGGAAGAGCTTTCAAGTATTGTAACGACCGAAAATTCCAATATATTGGCGGTTGATTATAAAGACCTCGCGTCGGACGGCGGACATACGCATTATTGGTATTTCACGCGCGATATGGCGGACAACCTTTCGGATACGGCATACCGTTATTACAACGAGGACTATGTGTATATCCCCACAATCGATATGCTCAAAAATCTTGACGGATATTCGGACGATTATTGGGTGATGTGTCCATACGGCAACAACGGATTTATGGAAAGATATGTAAATAATGACGGCTTTGTGCTTCACACCGACGTGCAAAACGAAAAAGGAGTGCGTCCCGTGATAAGGCGCAAAGCAAACTGAACGAACGGAGAGATTTGTTAAAGTGGAAACCTTGATTTTTAAAGGGATAGACAATATAGAGGAAGCGGGGAGGATAATCGCGGACGGCGGACTTGTGGCGTTTCCGACGGAAACGGTATACGGTTTGGGCGCGTCGGCATACGACAGCGGCGCGGCAAAAAAGATTTATGCCGCCAAGGGCAGACCGTCGGACAATCCGCTGATAGTGCATATTGACGAGCCGAGCCGAATTTACGAGCTTGCCGATGAGATAACCCCAGACGCGCAAAAAATAATAAACGCGTTTATGCCGGGAGCGGTGACGGTAATCGTAAAGAAAAACGCCAAAATAAGCGGCGATGTTACCGCGGGACTTGACACCGTCGCGGTACGGTGTCCGTCAAACGAAATCGCACGCGCGCTTATAAAGGCTTCGGGAGTGCCCATAGCCGCGCCGAGCGCGAATATTTCCGGCAAGCCGAGTCCCACAACCGCGCGGCACGTTATGGACGATATGACGGGGAAAATCGACGCGATAATCGACGGCGGCGCTTGCGAGGTCGGCGTTGAATCCACGATAGTCGACACCACCGGCGAAGTATGCACCGTCCTGCGCCCCGGAGGAGTGACGCTTGAAATGCTTAGGGAGGTTGTTCCCGATATACGGTATGACAAGAACATAACGCGCGCAATCGGCGAAAATGAAAAGCCGAAATGCCCGGGGATGAAGTACAAGCACTATTCGCCCAATGCCGACGTCTACGTCATAGAGGGCGGCGAAAAGGAAGTGCAGGCGGAAATTAATCGTCGCATCAGCGAGAACAAGGGCAAAAACATCGGTGTTTTGTTTATGTACGGCGCGGTGTATGACGGAGCCGTAATGCTTGGCGCGGGCGGCGGCGGAAAGGAATACGCGCATAACCTCTTTGCCGCGCTTCGGGAGTTTGACCGCCTAAATATAGACGTGGTTTTCGCGGAGTTTCGCGAAGCGGACGGCTGGGCGCAGGCGGTCAAGAACCGCCTTTACAAGGCGGCGGCATATAAGGTTATACACGTATAACGATAATCGAGGAGGTTTTGTTATGAATTTATTGTTTGTTTGCAGCGGCAATACCTGCCGCTCCGCTATGGCGGCGGCTGTAATGGATAAGATAGTTACCGAAAACGATATGGATATTTACGTGGATTCGGCGGGACTTTTCGCCGCCGACGGCGACAAGGCATCGGAAAACGCGGTGACCGCTATGGCGCGCCGCGGTATAGATTTGAGCGCTCATCGCTCAAAGCGCGTAACGCCGGAGCTGGTAAAAAGCGCGGATTTGGTGCTTACTATGACCGATATTCAAAAGCAGATTTTCGAGCAAATGGGATACGATTTAAGCAATATTTTCACGCTCAAGGAGTATCTCGGAATCGAGGGCGATATTGAGGATCCCTACGGCGGCGATGAAGCGGTTTATGACGAAACCGCGGACGAGCTTTACGATTTGCTCGTGGACGCGGCGGAAAAAATCGCCGATAAATACGGATTGACCTGAAAATGTGGTCGGGAGGGACAGATATGACGGAGATTTTCAAAATGACCAAGGATGACGCGGACGGCGCGGCGGAGATTGACCGTCGGTGTTTTAGTGTCCCCTGGTCGAAAAAATCCTTTTTGGAGGAAGCCGAAAACGGCATTGCCGTGTATTTTATAGCAAAGGACGGCGAGAAATATGTCGGCTACGGCGGATTCTGGAATGTGTATCCCGAGGGCGATATTACAAATGTCGCGGTTGTCCCCGATTACCGCAGACAGGGAATCGCCACGGCGATTTTAAAGGAAATGATAAAAAAGGCGAGAGTGTTAAAACTTAATTGCCTGAACCTCGAGGTGCGACGTTCAAATCACGCCGCGCAAAGGCTTTACGCCGAATTTGGGTTCGAGGTCGCCGGTGAGCGAAAGCGCTACTACAGCGACAACCGCGAGGATGCGCTGATTATGAAATTGAATTTGTAAAGTCCGACACGGAACGACAAATTTGGGTATAGGTGTGTAACGCTTTGCGTTGAAAACCCCTCCGTCACGTCCTTGAAATGCTACGCATTTCAAAAACGTGCCACCTCC
>JAJPXA010000173.1 GCA_021205715.1 Bacillota bacterium | reverse complement strand
TTTTATCATTTTCTTTACATATATTTTACCATTTGATTATAAAATATTCAATGTCAGAATATACTAAATTTTAACGATTTATATATATATTTTGAACAAATTGTGAACATCATTAAAATCAAACGCCATAGGTGTTTTTACTCCTTTCAATTAATGGAACAAATTGCTCTGCATCCGGCAATATGTGATAAATATCTACACCTTTCAGTGCAAACCAACGAGCAACCATTATGTCGCTTATATATCGGTTCCTTTGTTACAATTCGCATCTTTGCCATGCCGATTACTTTTTCTCATGCGTCGCCTTACTCTCGGCGGCAGTCAGGTCAAGCGTTCATATTCAGTTCAACTTCAATATGCTCCTTTGCGTGCAGTTTGGACAAAAGGCATACCGTTTCCACGTGGCAGGTGTGGGGGAACATATCTACGGCTTGGGCGGCGGAGATTTTGTAGCCGTTTTCGGCTAAAAATTTCGCGTCGCGGGCGAGGGTTGAGGGGTTGCAGGACACGTATACAATTCTGTCGGGGGTTGCCGAAATTACGGCGAGTAGGGTTTTCTTGTCACTGCCGGAACGGGGCGGGTCTAAAATTACGACGCTCGGACGCGCTCCGTCCGCAATCAGCTTCGGAACGATTTCCGCCGCCGCGCCCGCGTAAAATTCCGCGTTTTCAATCTCGTTTATCCGCGCGTTTTCCCTCGCGTCGGCTATCGCCCTCTCGACTATTTCTATCCCGATAACCTTTCCCGCGCGTTTCGCGGCGCAAAGCGAAATCGTGCCGATGCCGCAATATATGTCCATAACCGTGTCGCCGCCGTTTATGCCGGCGAAGCGCAGCGCGGTTTCATACAGCTTCTCCGTCTGCGTCGGATTTACCTGATAAAACGACTGCGGTGAAATCAAAAATTTCAAATCCGAGAGCGTGTCCGTGATTTTTTCCTTACCGTATAAAACAATATTTTCCGCGCCCAAGCCGTAGTTTTTGGCGTCAAGATTGATATTTAGCATAACGCTTACCACCTTGCCTGATACGGCTTTGAGCTTTCTCACAAGCTCGTCCGCGCGTTTAAGTGACCGCGCGTTTGCCGAAAGGACAACCATAATTTCGCCGTTTTTCGAGCCGCGGATAAAAATTCTTTTAAGCACTCCCGCGCGGCGAGCGCCGTCGTAAACGCTTACGCCGCACTCCTTCGCGTAATCGATTACCGCGTCCGCGATTCGCCCGTAAATCTCGCCGCACAAAAGACAGTCGGAAACGGGAATAATTTTATGACTTTTCGGGGCGAAAAAGCCGTAAATCGGCTGATTTTTTTCGTTCACGCCAAGCTGAAATACGACCTTATTCCTGTATCTGTACGGATTTGACATACCGATTATCTCTTCGAGCTTAAAATCCTTAAACCCGCCTATTCTCGTCATGGCGCTTTCGACAATGCCGCGCTTTTCGTCAAGCTGCGCGTCGTAATCCATATGCGCGAACGCGCATCCGCCGCATTTATGCGCGGAATCGCACATGGGAGCAATTCTGTCCTCGGACGGTCTTACTATCTCCGTCACCGCGCCGCAGGCGAAGCCGGATTTAACCTTCGTAATTCTGACATTCACCACATCGCCGCGGCAGGTGTTCGGCACAAAAACCGCGAAACCGCGAATGTGTCCGACGCCGTTCCCGTCGGAGGACATACCGTCTATTTCTATTTCATATTTTTCGTTTTTGCTGACAGGAATCATATTTATCCTCCGTTTTCGTGCAATTTACAGTGTCAAAATCCGTGTTTTGACCTTGCCGTTTGTTATTTCCGCCTCGGCGTATGTGCGTGAAAAAAGCGTACTTCCCGGGTTTAAAATCGTCATTTCACCGTCGTATTCGGTGATTGGCTGATGCGTGTGCCCGAACACCACGAGCGCCGCTCCTCTCGCCTCGTTTTTTAAGGTGCGGAGCGTCAGCTCGTGTTTGACATTCTGCATATGCCCGTGGGTCACGTATACGCGGGCGCCGCCGATTTCAAGGTTCAGCGACATAGGCGCGCGCGTGAAAAAGTCGTTGTTCCCGCGCACGTAATATATGGGTATGCTCGGAAACGCCGCCTCCAAATCCTCCGCGTCGCGGACGCAGTCGCCCGCGTGAATAATGCCGTCAATGCCGCGGCTGCTTAAAATGATGTCGACGCACGGCGCGGTTTCGCCGTGCGTGTCCGAAAATATCAAAAGTTTTGACATATTTTGCCTCCGTTTCAGCGTTGGTATATCTTAAACAACGCGCGTTTACGAGCGCGTTAAATAATTGATTTCGTGTTCCGTCAAGTAACGCCATCTTCCGGCGGGAAGGTTGCCAAGCTCCACGCTGCCTATTTTAATGCGCTGTAAGCCTATGACCTCACAGCCGACCGCCTCGAACATTTTCCGTACCTGGCGGTTTTTGCCCTCGTGTATTGTGATTTTCACGGTTGTCCGTCCGGCGGACACGTCAAGTATTTCAACCTCCGCCGGAGAGGTTGTGAAATCATCGATTTTGACGCCCTTTCTCAGCCTCGCAAGGCCCGCCGCGTTTATTCCGCCTTTTATAAGGGCGATATATGTTTTATCCATACGGAATTTCGGATGCGTTACGCGGTAGGTGAAGTCGCCGTCGTTGGTTAGGAGCAACAGTCCCTCGGTGTCGTAGTCCAAACGTCCCACGGGGAATATCCGCGCCGATATTTCACCTTTCACCAAATCCAAAACCGTAGGTCTGTCAAATTGGTCCTTGACCGTCGACACATACCCCACGGGTTTGTTAAGCATTATATAGTATTTTTTGTTCTTGATTTTAAGCGTTTTTCCGTTTACCTCGACTGTGTCCGCGCCAATCTCAACCTTTACGCCCTGCTCGCGAATGACACTGCCGTTTACCTTGACACAGCCGTCCGCGATAAGCTTTTCCGCCGCGCGGCGCGATGCCGTTCCGCTCATAGCGATGTATTTTTGAAGTCTTACAATTTCTCCCATAGTGAATCCTCTCTCAATCAGGTGTTTTAAAGCAAAAACAGCCGTAATATATTTAAAAATCTTCCGTAAAGCGCCCGTGTTTCATTGCGCGGCGCTTCGCTTTCGGTCAGATACACGCTTTTTGCCGCGAGTATGTCAACCGCCCCGACGAGCGCGCCGTTTTTGAATATTTCGGCGTAACCGACCTTTTCGCCCGCGTTCACGGGCGCCTCCAAGGCGCTCGGCATATGATTTTCTATTTCAATATCAGGCTCCGCGCCGTTTTTTGCGGTCACGTAAAAATCCTCGGCATATACCATAGAACCGCCGCTGTCCGCGTTATCCCCGCCGGTGACGGCGGCGGCAGCCGAGTAATTTGAAAAGCAGCCGTCCAACAGGCTTTTATGATCCTGCCAGTCGTCGGGGTCGTTTAGCGTGACGGCGATAAATGTCATATTATCGCGCTCCGCCGCGCTTACCAAGCACCGCCCCGCCGCCTTTGTATAGCCGGTTTTTATTCCTATACAGCCGTCGTAGGTGCTTAAAAGCTTGTTGTGGTTGTAATATTCTATCGTTCTTCCGGTGTTTATAATATGCGCTTCGGCGCTCTTCGCCGATACAACCGTTCTGAAATCCTCGTTTTGCATAGCGTATCCCGCAATCAGCGCCAAATCATACGCGGTTGTGTAATGACCGTCGGCGGGAAGTCCGTTTGGGTTTGTAAAATGCGTATCGGACGCGCCGATTTCACGAGCTTTTTCGTTCATCATATCCGCGAACGAGTCGGCGTCGCCGGCTATATGCTCGGCAATAGCGACAGCCGCGTCGTTGCCGGAATTTAACATAAGCCCGTAAAGCAAATCGAGCATTGTAAGCTCGTCGCCCGCGTACAGATACGCGGAGGAGCCTTCCTGATTTGCCGCGTTTTGCGAAACCGTGACAATATCGGAAACGGAGCTGTTTTCCAACGCGGTTAAGGCTGTCATTATTTTCGTTGTGCTTGCCATAGGAAGCCGCGCGTAGGCGTTGCTCTCGTACACGACCTCGCCGCTTGACGCGTCCGTAACGCATATCGCCTCCGCCGCCGCCCGAGCGCTCGGCGCGAAAAACGCGAGCATTCCGAGCGATAAAAACAAACATATAAATTTCTTCATTGCCACTGCTCCTTTTTTGACATCCGCCGTGCGCGGCATAGAATTAAACGGTCAAAATTATCTCAATAATACATATTTATATCGCCGTTCTTATTTAAATGCTTATTCTTATGTTAATTTATTTTAAATTTTAAAACAAGTTTTAAAAACACCGTATTCTATGCGTAGTATAACACAAATAACCGCCGCAGTCAATCGAATATATAC
>JAJPXA010000156.1 GCA_021205715.1 Bacillota bacterium | reverse complement strand
GAGAATACGGGCGGCGCTTCTTATGCTGCTCATTATTACGCTTTTTGTTTTGGGAATTATAATTTTCATCTCAGTCAAAAGCAAAAATCAAACCAATATCGTTGTTATAAGCGGCGAAACCGCCGCGGAGCAAACCGCCGCCGGAATTGATGCGGAAACGACGGGCGCGCAAAACGATGCCGCGCCGGAGGGAATACCCGCTCCGTCGGAGCAAAACGACTTGCTTGAGATTATCAGGTCGTCGGACGCGGCGGGCGGCGAGAAAACGTGCTACCTCACCTTTGATGACGGTCCGTCCGACAACGTCACTCCGCGGATTTTGGACACGCTCAGAAAATACAATATCAAAGCCACATTTTTCCAAGTGGGAACATCCATAAGCGCGAATCCCGATATGGCAAGGCGCGTTTACGAGGAGGGGCACCTGATAGCGAATCACTCGGATTCGCACAATTACGACAAGCTCTACGCGAGCGAGGAATCGTTCGCGGACGAGGTTTTGACAAATGAGGAGCTTATAAACGGCGTTACCGGCGGCGAAGCGAAAATGAAGCTTTTCCGCTTCCCCGGCGGCAGCTTTAACACGGGCGACCACGCAGCCGAAAAGCAAATTTACAAAACCACGCTCGCCGAAAACGGTTTTTACTATGTGGATTGGAACACGTTAAACGGCGACGCGGAGGGCGCGAAAAAAAGCGCGGACGAGCTTCTCGCGTATATCCAACGATATACAGACACAAGCTCGAGCGCGGTTGTTCTTATGCACGACGCCGCCGCGAAAACCGTCACGGCGGACGCGCTTGACTCGATAATTCAATATTTCATATCCGAGGGTTATGCCTTTAAACGGCTGGATGAAATTCCAATCCCCGAAACGGCGAATACCGCCGCCGAAGAGGTTTATGCCGAATACGGCGAGTAAATCAAAATAAGCGCTCGGCGCGAACGAAAGCTGTCGTTCGCGCCGATTTTTTTACTCGTCATCGTCAATATCCTCTCCGTCCTCATCCGCAAGCTCCATACGGTTAATGGAAACCTCGTAGGCGGTCTTGGTTACGGTTTCATCATCGGAAACGCGCTTTTGATAATTCCTCGACTGTATTCTGCCGTATATTTTCACATTGTCCCCGACCTCAAGACTGTTCGCAAACCTCGCGTTTCTTCCCCACGCGATAATGGGTATGTAATCGGATTTCCCGTAGCTGCGGTTGACGGCAATCAAAATATCGGTTATCTCTCTGCCGAACGGCGTTGTTCGGTAGACGGGCGGCTTACAGATATAGCCGTTGAGATAAAGCGAATTGGGATTTTTATTGCCGCCCTCCTCGGCGCGGCATATGTCCTTTGCGAAAACCGTGAGCATAAGGCGGTTTTCGCCGTTTTCGTAGCAATTGTAGGAGCGGAACTGACCGGTAATGTCGACCTTATCGCCCACGGCGTACCCGCCGTTCATCAAAAGCCGCTCCGAAATCATAACGCGTATGCTGTCCGATGTTCCCGAAAGCCTTGGTATATCCACCTTGAACGTGTAAAATTTTTCTCCGTATATTTCATGATTAAATACAAAATCGCTTTCAATCGTTCCTGTAATCTCCTCCTTATTGTTTGCCAAATTGTTATCCATATGTTATACTCCTCCTCTGTTGTGTTTTTTGCCGCCGCGTTTAAACGACAGCGAAAAACCTAAAGCTCCCTTGCCGATTTTGAAGCCTTAGGCTTTATTGCTTTTAATTATATTTATTCCGTTATATATGATTTTATTCCCTTTAATTGAATTTTTATGCGCATTGCCGCCGCGGCGTTTAAAAAACTTAAAAAACCTATTGAAAAAAATATCGGAAAATGGTACAATTTATATATCAGATACAAATTATTTTATTCCGTTTTCAAATACGAAGGAGTGTGTTATTTTATGGCAAGAGAGGCGAGAAAAATAAGTCCCTCGGGGCTTTATATCGTGCAGCTTGACGGAAGCAAGCTTTTTTACGACAGCGATGACAAGAGGGCGTTTGCCGAAACCGCCGAAAAATCCTTTTCCGAAGGAGGTAAAATATACGCCTGCGTTATGACGGACAGCTCCGTTAAAATGGTGGTTAAAGAAAGCGCGAAGGGCATTTCCGCGACGATGAAATCCGTGAAGGTAAGCTACGCGCGCTATTTTAACAAGGCTCACCAAATAAACGGCGCGCTGTTTTCGGGCAGATTTAAAAGCGAGCCGCTCGAAACCGAGGCGGACGCGGAAAACGCCGCGAAAAATTTAGACGGCTCCGCGCTTATATCGGAGAGCAAAAAAAGCGCGCCCGCAAAAAAAGCCGCGCCGAAGCCGAAATCCGCGGCAAAAGCTAAGGCGGCGCCCGCAAAAAAGGCGGCAAATCCCGCGCCGAAGCCGCAGGAAAAGCCGCAAACGGAAACCGCTCCGAAAAAAGCGAAGAAAAAAGAGCTGCCGACGTGGCTGCTTTAAAAATATAAATAATTTTTTGTTCTTATTTTATACCGTCCGGCATAAACTATATAATAATATAGTTATGGAGGACGGTATTTTGCATTTCATAGTGATAAAGCTCAAGTGGCTTATCGCCGGCGCCGCCGCGCTCGCCGCTTGCCTGCTGATTTTTACGGGAATCAATTCCGCGGTTCCGCCCTTTTCCGTCGGAGGACGGGAAATTCCCATATACTCGGTCGAAAGAGAGGACAATAAAATCGCGCTGACGTTCGACTGCGCGTGGAACGCGGACGATATTGAGCGGATATTGGACACTCTTGACGAGTACGGCTGCAAAGCCACGTTTTTTATAGTCGGCGACTGGGCGCTCAAATACCCCGACAGCGTTAAGGAGATTTACGACAGAGGGCACGAAATAGGCACGCATTCCATGTCGCACGGCGACTACACCGCTATGACGACGGATGAAATAATCGACGATATATACCGATGCGAAAGTGTTATACTCAACATCACCGGCGACAGACCCGTTTTGGTTCGCGCGCCGTCGGGGGCGTATAACGACAATGTTATACGAACCTGTGAGGAGAACCGCAGAATTTACATACAATGGTCGGTCGACGCTCTCGACTACCCCGAGGACGCTACGGAGGAGAGTATTTACAACCGAGCGGTAAGCGGTACGGCGGCGGGAGATATAATACTTCTGCATAACGGAACGGAACATACGGCAGACGTCCTGCCGCGGATTTTAAGCGCGCTCACGCGGGATTACGAGCTTGTAAAGGTATTGGATTTGATATATACAAATGACTTCACGATTGACCATACGGGCAGGCAGTTCCCCGCAAACACTACAAATTAAGGCATTATTTATACTAATTTTAGCCTTGAAATTATATTTATAAATGCTAATATTGTATATATTCGGCTATAAGCCGAGTATATACATTTTTTAGGGTACGACACATGGGAGGATTAAAATGTCTGAATATATAAGTCCGCTTGTATACCAAAGAGCGGATCCGTTCTGTTACAGGCACACCGACGGCTTTTATTATTTTACCGCGACGGTGCCGGGATATGATTATATAGAGTTAAGACGCGCGAGAACGCTTAACGAGCTTGGCACGGCAAATTCCAAAATCATTTGGAAGAAGCACGGCTCGGGTGAGATGGGGTCGCATATTTGGGCACCGGAAATTCACAGAATAGGAAATAAATGGTATATTTATTTTGCCGCCGGCGAAGCGGAAAACGAGTGGAACATACGCCCCTACGCGCTTATGTGCGAGGACGACGACCTTATGGAGGGCGAGTGGAAGGAGCTTGGCAGAATCGACGTGGGGGTTGAGAGCTTTTCGCTCGATATGACCGCGTTCACGCTCAACGGCAGACAGTATAACATATGGGCGCAGACTCTTTCGGAGGATGACACATCAAGCCTTTATATAGCGGAAATGGACACGCCCGTAAATCTCAAAAGCGCGCCGATGCTTTTAACCAAGCCCGAATATGACTGGGAAACGCGCGGCATACCCGTAAACGAGGGTCCCGCGGTGCTTATTCGAAACGGAAAAATCTTCGTCGCATATTCCGCGTCGAATACCGGAGCAAATTATTGTATGGGTATGCTTTGGTGTGACGAGAGCGACGATGTTTTGGATATAGGCTCGTGGCACAAGATGAGCGAGCCGGTGTTTAAAACAAATGTCCAAGCCGGCTGTTACGGTCCCGGGCATAACTGCTTCACCTCGGACGGCGAAAGCGATGTTTTGATATATCACGCGAGAAATTACGAGGAAATCGAGGGCGACCCGTTGGATGACCCGAACCGCCACACATACGCGAAAAAAATCGTCTATGACAAGAACGGATTTCCCGTTTTCGATTAAAATTAAAAATATCACACCGCGCGGTGTGATAT
>JAJPXA010000136.1 GCA_021205715.1 Bacillota bacterium | reverse complement strand
GGTATATATACCTATTTATGATAATATTAAGAAAATAGTAATATATTAACCGTATGTTTGCAATAGTATACGGCGAATACGGCGCCGGTTGAAGATAAGGAGATAGAGATGGCTAATATAAAACCGTTTAAGGGTTACAGATATAATGTTGAAAAAGTAGGAAGTATGAGCAACGTCGTTTGCCCGTCATATTATAAGCTCAACGACCAAAAAAGAGCGGCGCTTTATAATGTAAGCGAATACAACGCGGTACGCATTTTTTCGGGTGAGGAAAAATCAACGGACAATGAGATAAACAATAAATTCACCCGTGCCGGAGATGACCTGCGCCGCTGGATTGCCGAGGGTGTTATAAAAAAAGAAGAAAAACCCGCCGTGTATCTGTATGAGCAGACCGTGGAGGTTTACGGAACAACATACACCAACACGAATCTTATAACATTGGCGGAGCTTGAGGAGTTAAACACGGGAAGCATACATCCGTGCGAGGAAATGCACGAAACCTCGCTCAGAGATTATTACGAGTACATCAGTCACACAAAAGCCGACACAAGTATGATAAGCTGCTTATATGTCGAAAAGGACAAGGAGCTTTTGAATTTGATGAACGAAATCCGTGAAACGGAGCCGGATTTCGAGTTTAACACGCTCGAGGACGACAGCGTCCACGAAAAGGTGTGGATTATAACATACGAGCCGACAATAAAATTCATCGCGGAGCAGTTTAAGGACATTCCGCTTTACATCACGGACGGTCAGACGCGTTACGAGGCGTGCCTGCGGTACAGAAATTATATGAAAGCGAACAATCCCGCGCACACGGGCGAGGAGCCGTACAATTACACACTCGTTTCGCTTATGAACACGGATTCGGACGGCTTGGTAATTCTTCCGTTCCACCGCCAGGTGAAATGCCCGCGCGGATTTAAGGAGGACTACTTTATCGCCGCCGTGCAGGATCACTTTAAAATTGAAAAAATAATCGTCGACAACGACGAGGAGGAAATACTCGACACCATTAAAAAGCAGATTTCCACAACGCGCAAGGAAACAAAAATAGGCGTTTACTGCGGCGGCGATTATTTCTACAGATTGATGCTTACGGATAAGGATTATATAAAGAACAACCTTTTGCCGCAGATGTCAAAGGCTTATTGCAGTGTGGACACGGTTGTTTTAAACAAGCTTATTTTGGAAGATTTGTTAAACGTTACCGATGAAACCTACAGCGAAAGGGTTAAGGAAGAACGCAGCCGCCACCAGTGCTTCAAGCATATCGAGGACGGCGAGTTCGAGGTTGTGTTTATGTTAAACGCGGTTAAAATCGACCAGATAAAGGCGGTCACGGCTGTCGGCGAAAGACTGCCGCATATGACGATAAGCATATTCCCCAAGCCGTCGGTCGGCACAATTATAAACGTGTTTGAAAATTAAATTATACGGGAGCTTTATATGATAACAGTAAACAATGTAAGTATGAATTTCAGCGGTCAGCCGCTGTTTTCGGATGTAAATCTGAAATTTACAGAGGGCAACTGCTACGGAATCATAGGCGCTAACGGCGCGGGAAAATCAACGTTTTTAAAGATTTTATCCGGCGACCTTGAGCCTACCTCCGGCGAGGTTTCGATTGACCCCAATTGCAGAATGTCGGTTTTGAAGCAGGATCACTTCGCTTTTGACGAATACACGGTGCTTGACACGGTTATTATGGGCAATGCGAAAATGTATTCTATAATGAAGGAGAAGGACGCCATATACGCGAAGGAGGATTTCTCCGACGAGGACGGTATGCGCGCCGCAGAGCTTGAGGGCGAGTTCGCCGAAATGAACGGCTACGAGGCGGAAAGCGATGTTTCAAAGCTGATACAAGGTCTTGGTCTTGACGAGGGCCTTTTGTACTCGCAAATGTCCGCGCTCGACGGCAACGAAAAGGTCAAGATTTTGCTTGCGCAGGCGCTTTTCGGAAAGCCGGATATAATTCTTCTCGACGAGCCGACAAACCATTTGGATTTGCAGGCGATTGAGTGGCTCGAGGATTTCATTTTAAATTACGACGGCACCGTAATCGTGGTGTCGCACGACAGATATTTTTTGAATATCGTATGCACTCACATCGTTGATATCGATTATACGCAGATAAAAATGTATGTCGGCAACTATGAATTTTGGTATGAGTCGTCACAGCTTATCCAAAAGATGATGAAGCAGCAGAACAAAAAGGCGGAGGAGCGGATAAAGGAGCTTCAAACCTTTATTCAGCGCTTCTCGGCGAACAAGTCGAAGTCTAAGCAGGCGACAAGCCGCAAGAAAATGCTCGATAAGCTGACCGTGGAGCAGATGCCCGCGTCGTCAAGACGCTATCCGTTTGTCGGATTCGAGCAGGACAGAGAGGTCGGACGCGATATTTTGACCGTCGACTCCGTGTCGAAAACGGTTGACGGCGTAAAGGTGCTTGACAATGTTTCGTTCACGATGAACCATAATGACAAAATCGCTGTAATTTCCGAAAACGAAATCGCGATAACCGCGCTTCTCGAAATGCTCGCGCTTGAAACGGAGCCGGACGATGGCACGATAAAATGGGGCGTAAGCACATCAAGAAGCTATTTCCCCAAGGATAATACCAAATATTTCGAGGGCTGCGACCTTAACTTGGTTGATTGGCTCAGACAATATTCCAAAGAGGGCTTTGAAACGCAAAACGAGAGCTATATCCGCGGATTTTTGGGACGTATGCTGTTTTCGGGCGATGACGTGTTCAAGAGCGTGAACGTGCTGTCGGGCGGCGAAAAGGTAAGATGTATGCTGTCGAGAATGATGCTTTACGGCTCAAACGTTCTTATCCTTGACCAGCCGACAAACCACCTCGATCTCGAATCGATAACGGCGGTAAACAACGGCTTAAAGAGCTTTAAGGGCAATATAATATTCGCGTCGCACGACCATGAATTTGTGCAGACCGTCGCGAACAGGATAATCGATATTCAGCCGGACGGCTCGATTATCGACAGAATGTGCACGTATGACGAGTATATAGAAATGCAAAGAGAACAAAATTAAAAATACCCCGTGAAAACGGGGTCTGCGGACAAAGCGCCGGTTATCCGAGCTTTGTCCGCTTTTTTATACCGTGTCCGCGACGCACAGCACGGGCGGCGAGCCGAACTCGCGCTCGTATGTCATACTCACATCGGTTAAAATGCTGTCGCAGTTTTCCTCACGCACCAGCGCTATAACTCCCTGCTCGCACATTCTCACGCCCAAAACACCGTTTTGCGCGTACAATTCGTCGCACAGAAAAACCCCGGGGTCGTTATCGGCGCACAAATGCTTTTGCGACAAAAACGATTCGTTCATCAGCTCCGCGAAGCCTTTTATATTGCACCCCCGCAAAAGCCGCGCGGCGGCTTTTGTCCTTTTGCACTCCGAAACAAGGTGCCGCGCGCAGGTTTTCATAGAGTACGACTTTAATATCAGCGCCGAGGTTTCAAGCATCTCGTCGGTGATGTCGTCAAACGACGCGATATGCGGGAATATTTTTTTCAGCGCCGCATAGGTTTTTTGTATATTTTTCGATGAAAGCAAACCGGATGTTTCCTTAACCGCCGCGATTATAAATTTACAGCCCGTCATAGGAAGCGGCAGGCGCATGAATTTTACACCGTTATTGTATACGCAGTATCCGCTTTCCGACACAAATTCGGTTATATAAGCGGATTTTTCGTTATCAGCCGCGCACAGCCGCGCGCGCTCCGCATCGGGCACCGCGCATCCCGAAATCTCCAAAATCGCTTTGCAGACCGCGGAGGTATAGGTAATATGCGGGTCGAATGCCGGAGGAATATTGCTGTCCGTCAAAAGCTCCGCACCGAGCAGATTAAGACCCTCGGCGCGTTTTATAACGCGCGAAATTCTGTCGCGGGAGTCGGCTCTGTCCAGCTCGTAAACACGGCGCATATCCGAGCCTGTGGAGGTTATCGTCACCGAGCGGCTTCCTATACGTCCCACGATTGCGCGCACGCGCATAGACAGACAGCAGCTTATCGACGGCATCACGTCAAAATCCAGCCGCCCCATAAGCGCCACCGGCAGTCCCGACTGCGCAAAAACGAGCGTCGAGCCCTCACTGTTAAAGCGTTTGTAAAAATGAGTTTTAAGTTCCGCGTTATTCATACTGCACCTCCGATATATTTACAGTTTGTCCCGCGAAAACCGCATTTATACGGCGCGGATAATAACAATTTTTAAATCCGATTTATTGTAAAATCAATAAGATGTTTTTATGTAAAATCAAAAAAAATATTGACATAACTTGCTGTTAATTGTATAATTAAATCAGACATATGTATAATGATAAATGTAAGGAAT
>JAJPXA010000223.1:4128-4412 GCA_021205715.1 Bacillota bacterium | reverse complement strand
AAATCACTCTTTTTTATCTGTACAAAACATAATTACTGTGGTATAATAATCAAATAATATGTAACAGTAAGGAGATAAACAATGGAAGAATCAAAAAAGGTACCAAAGGTCGTTATAAATCGTTTGCCGAGGTATTACAGACATTTGGGGGAGTTGTTATCTCAGGGTATAACAAAAATTTCGTCGACCGAGCTGAGTGAAAGAATGAACGTCACCGCGTCGCAAATACGTCAGGATTTCAACTTTTTCGGCGGCTTCGGGCAGCAGGGCTACGGATACAATAT
>JAJPXA010000223.1:0-4118 GCA_021205715.1 Bacillota bacterium | reverse complement strand
ATCGAGTATTTGTATCACGAAATTGCCGAAATTTTAGGATTAAACGACGGAAACACGATAATTATAATCGGCGCGGGTAATTTGGGACGCGCTCTCGCGAAACATTCGGGTTTTGAAAAGCGCGGATTTAAGCTTGTGGGTATATTTGACAATTCTCCCGACGTTATCGGGCAGACAATAAACAGGCTGACTGTCAGAAGCGTCGATGAGCTTGAAAGCTTTATCGAAAGCAACCGCGTGGATATAGGAATTTTGACGGTGCCGAAAACGGGAGTGCATGATATTGCGTACAGGCTTGTGAACAGCGGCGTTAAGGCTCTGCTTAATTTCTCGTATAAGGAGCTTAACCTGCCGAAGGATATAGCGGTTGAAAACATACATTTGTCCGACCCGCTTATGACGCTCTCGTATAAGCTGAAGGAAAGAGGAGAAGCGTAAACCGCGCTTAAAATGAAGCGCGCAAAAACGAAACGGAGATGAGGTAATGAAAGTTATTGCGTTTGTCGGCGCGAGCGGAACGGGCAAGAGCTACCGCAGTATAACGGTAGCGTCCGAGCACGGCGCCGACGGGATAATCGACGACGGCTTGCTTATATCAAACGGCAAGGTGGTCGCGGGAACGTCCGCGAAAAGCGAGCCTACGATGATGGCGTCGGTGAAGCACGCGATGTTTATGAAGGATGAGCAGGCGGCGGATATAAAAAAATATCTGAAATCCGGCAAAATACGCTGTCTTATGATTTTGGGCACGTCCGATAATATGGTTCAAAAAATCGCCAAGGCGCTGGACGCGGGTGAGATAGAGGAGTACATACATATAGAGGACGTGGCGAGCGAGGAGGAAATGCGCCTTGCGCATAATATGCGTATGAACGAGGGCAAGCACGTTATACCCGTGCCGACGTTTGAGATAAAAAAGGAATTTTCAGGATATTTTTTGCATCCGTTAAGACGATTTCAAAAAAATCTCGACACCGAAATAGATACCGCCGCCGCGGACAAATCCATAGTGCGTCCGACATTCAGCTATATGGGCGACTATGTAATTTCCGACCGCGTAATAGCGGCTATGGCGATTTACGAGGCGGAAAAAATTGACGGCTTGGTTAAGGTGTTGAATATAAATGTGCGTAAAACCGCGCACGGAGCGCATCTTGATATGACCGCCTCGGTAAAATTCGGGTACAATATTCAATCGGTCTGCAAACAGGTTCAAAATGTTGTTAAGGACAATATAGAAAATTACACATCCGTAAACGTAAGACGGGTTCACGTTCTTGTTAAAACGCTTGTGATGTGATATACGAAACGCGCGTTTGAAATTCGCGTAATATACCGCCCCCGTAAATCATATTGATATACGGGGGTGGCTTTATGATTATAAGAAAAAAGACTCTTATCTCGGCGGCATTTGTCGCGGCGGCGGTAATTATTGCCGCAGTGACGGCGATAAGCGCGGCGGTTTACATCCCGACGCAGTCGGCGCCGTGCGTCGTGGTGGACGCGGGTCACGGCGCGCCCGACGGCGGAGCGGTCGGTGTCGGCGGCGTTGAGGAAAAGGATATAAATCTTGCGATTGCCTTAAAGCTTCGCGAGGTTTTGGAGGGAAAGGGAATAAAGGTTATAATGACGCGCGAGGGCGACAGCGGCATATGGGATGATGACGCGGGCACAATACGTGAAAAAAAGATTTCCGATATGCAAAACCGCTTGGAGATAATAAAAAACAGCGGCGCGGATTTGTTTTTGAGTATACATATGAACTCGTACACGAATCAATCCGCGAGCGGACTTAGGGTATTTTACGACAAGCAGCATCCCGAGGGCGAAGCGCTCTCGGAGCTGATACAGCAAAGCATAGCCGAGGTCACCGGCGCGTATACAAGCGCGGTGAAAACCGCGGATGAAAAGCTGTTTTTAATGAAAAATCCCGTAATGCCGTCGATTTTAATTGAATGCGGGTTTATTTCAAACGCAGAGGAGGAGAAAAAGCTGCAAGACGAGGAATATCAATCGGAAATAGCGTGGGCGATAGCCGAAAGCGTTGAAAAATTCCTAATCGGCGAATAAAACCGCGTTTTGAGCCTGATAAAAACATTGACTGCGGCAAAATTTGTGGTATAATAAAGATGAACTCCCGTAAAAATTCGGTTTTATGCCGCTCGGAGGGGTTATCTGTTGCGAAAGGGGATTTTATTGTATGACAAATGTTTTGCTGGCGGCGGGATTTATAATAGCGGCATGCATAATTTGCGATAAGCTTACGGAAAAAATCGGAATCCCCACTTTACTTGTCTTTATCGGCTTGGGTATGCTTTTCGGTGAGGACGGCATATTCAAAATACCGTTTGAAAACTACAGATTCGCCGAGAATATCTGCTCTGCCGCGCTTATATTTATAATGTTTTACGGCGGCTTCGGCACAAAATGGAGCGAGGCAAAGCCTGTCGCGGCAAAGGCGATGTGCCTGTCGTCGATAGGTGTTATGATAACGAGCGCGCTTACGGCTCTGTTTTGTCATTTCGTGCTGCGCATGGATTTATGGGGCAGTGTGCTGATAGGCGCGGTTCTCGGTTCCACCGACGCGGCGTCCGTGTTCAGCATTTTAAAATCAAACAAGCTGTCACTAAAATACAATACCGACTCGCTGCTTGAAATAGAATCGGGTTCAAACGATCCGTTCGCATATATGATGACGACGCTTGCGCTTACGGCGATACAGAGCGGCAGTCTGTCTGCCGGCACTGCGGCTGTAATGATTGCGAAAAATTTGATTTTCGGTCTTATCGGCGGTTTCGGCATAGCATTTTTAGCCGTTAAATTTATGAAGAATTTCAAATTTCAGGCAGACGGTTTCGATTCCGCGTTTATGATGGCGGTCGCGATAATTTCATACGCGCTGCCGGTGTATTTCGGCGGCAACGGGTATCTGAGCGCATACATAGTCGGCATAGTTTTGGGCAACGCGAATTTGCCGAATAAAAAAACGCTTGTGCATTTCTTTGACGGCATAACGGGATTGGTGCAGATGGTAATTTTCTTCCTGCTCGGTCTGCTTGCGACGCCGTCGTATTTGCCGCAGGTATTTTTGCTGTCAATTGCGGTGTTCGCGTTTATGCTTCTTATCGCGCGTCCGGCGGCGGTGACGGCGGTTCTCGCGCCGTTCAGAGCTAAGTTCAGCCAAATCGCGCTTGTTTCGTGGGCGGGACTGCGCGGCGCGTCGTCAATCGTTTTTGCGATAATCGTTATAATCCAAAATCCGAACAGTGAAGTGTTTAACATAGTATTTTGCGTTGTTCTGATGTCCGTCGCAATACAGGGTATGCTGCTCCCGAAAGCGGCGAAAAAGCTCAAAATGATAGACGAGCGCGGAAACGTATTCAAAACCTTCAGCGATTACAGCGATGATGAGGATATACAGTTTATACAGCTTGAAATAAATTCGGAGCATCCGTGGGTCGGAAAACAGATCAAGGATTTAAATATAATTTCAAATATGCTTCTCGTGTTGATAATACGCGGTGACGAGCATATCATACCAAAGGGCGACACCGCCGTCGCGGAAAATGACATAATCGTATTCTGCGCGTTAAGCTATAACGGAGAAGAAAAAATATCGCTCAGTGAGGAAACAATATCAAAACAGCATAAGTGGAACAATAAATACGTGTCCGAGCTTGACTTAAAGAAGGACACACTGCTTATAATGATAAAGCGAAATGAAGAAACGATAATCCCCAACGGTGCGACACTGATTGAGGAAGGGGATAGGGTGGTCGTCGGATTTCCCGAAAGGGTAAAATAAGGATTTCAAAGCGGATCGAGAACAGAGCTTTTGCGTTCAGGCTCATAGCCTTTGAGGAGCAAATTCATACTTACGCCGAAAATAACCGAAAGCTTGCTTATGACGGTAATATCGGGGTGAGTTTTGTTGTTTTCGTAATTTGAGATTGTTCGTTCGGACACGGAGAGCATTTGCGCGAGTTGCTTTCTTGAAATGCCTTTTATGATTCGGAGATAATAAATCGTATCACCGATGGAACTGCCTTTTATAAATAAATCGTCCATAATAAAACACCTCGACTTTTTGATAATTTTACCATAGGTCGATTTTAAAA
>JAJPXA010000238.1 GCA_021205715.1 Bacillota bacterium | reverse complement strand
CCGTATGATATATCAAAGGATTATTATAAAAAGCGCACGGTGTCATCTATGGATATTATATATTTCAGACTTATAGACGACGACAGCTATTATATGCCTATTTTGAACTTTAACGTTAAGAATGTAACGAAGTTTTTGAATATGGTGTTAAGAGTGAAGCCGGACATAAACGTTCACGTCGGCAGCAGAGATTACCGAAGCTTCAACCGTATGAGAAGCGCCTGAAATTGTTTTCATAAAAATTCCTAAAAAAGCGGAACGGTTCATAATGAACCGTTCCGCTTTTTAACGTTTGATCTGCGGTCAAATAATTACCGACGCGTGACGCGTAGCGTGACAGCTGACGTTTACCGCGACGGGAAGTCCCGCGATATGGGTGGGGAATACCTCGATGTTTACCCCCAGCGCGGTTGTCGCGCCGCCCATACCTTGAGGACCGATACCTAACAAATTTACCTTCTCAAGCAATAAATCCTCAAGCTCCGCGTAATATTCGTCACTGTTGCGAGATGTTATATCGCGCGTCAGCGCCTTTTTCGCAAGCTGTGCCGCCTTATCCATAGTGCCGCCTATTCCCACGCCCAAAACCATAGGCGGGCAGGGATTCGCGCCGGCTTTTCGCGCGGTGTCTATGACAAAGTCAATGACGCCGTCCAAGCCGTCGGACGGATTGAGCATTTTAAGCGCGCTTTTGTTTTCGCTTCCGAAGCCTTTTGGCGCGAAAGTTATTTTTATTTTGTCGCCCTTTACAAAGTCACAGTAGATAACCGCGGGAGTATTGTCCTTTGTGTTTACGCGTCTGAGCGGGTCGGCAACGACAGATTTTCGCAAATATCCCTCGGTATATCCCTTTGCGACGCCTTTATTCACCGCGTCCGTCAGCGTGTCGCCCTCGACAATGACCTCCTGTCCGATTTCAATAAAGAACACAGCCATACCCGTGTCCTGACATATGGGGACTTCCTTTGTGTCGGCGATTTCGGCGTTTTTAATTAAATCCTTAAGGACGCCTTTTGAAACCTCGGATGGTTCCGTTTCCAACGCGCCCGCGAGCGCGCCGCTAATATCCTGATTTATATGACAGGTCGCTTTGACGCACATTTTCGCGACCGCGTTTACAATTTCATCGGAAGATACTGTTCTCATTTTTAACATCTCCTAACTTTAGTTTGCTTTACAGCAGTACCCACGAGTCAAACCATTTCAGCCACGTTTTTGCAAACTCCGTGGAGCAGGGCTGACCCGAAAGAACGGGGTAGAACAGCGCGAACAGCGCTATCGCGGCGCCCGCGTATACGAACGCGCCTATTAAAACCTTGCGTTTGTTTCTTTCCTTCGCATCGTCATATATAAGCTTTATCGAATACCCGAGTGTCAGCACGATAAACGGCACGCAGGGGAAATAGTGGTATATGAACGTCACGCGTTCCACCGCCATCCACGGAATAAGCTGTATCACATACGATATTATAAGGAAAATACATATTTTATCCTTTTTTGTTATCGCCTTATAAACGATAAACACGAACGCCGGTATAAACATCCACCAAACGGCAGGATTGCCGAATGAGGAAATACCCTCTTTGATACCGTCCGAAACCGTGCCGGAATAATACCAAATAGGACGCTTCATAATTATCCACTCATACCACTTTGACGAATACGGATGCGTGGAGTCCAGAACCGTTTTGCCGTGATAGGTAAGCATTGCCTCTTGGTTTGTCCATAATACCGATATGCCCTCCGAATTGGGTACGAGCAGATAGGGGATATAGGACAGGCAGTAAATCACAAGCGGAACCGCAACAAAGAATATGCAGCACCAGCCGATTGTTTTAAGCGCGCACGGGCGGAAGCTGTCTATTACGTATCGGTGTGAAATACCGTCCGTTTCGCCCTTCGGATTTTTAAGCGCGTAGGTGTATTCGCGCCAACGCATAAAGAGCGTATAGAAGAATATTATCGCAAGTCCCACCGCGGCATAGATACCCGTCCATTTTGACGCTATCGCAAAGCCCATCACCGTTCCGCATACCGCAAGCGGCGCAAGTGTCTTTTTAAGCGGAGTGTCGTAGAACGACATATTGTAATATTTGAACATAAACAGGTACATAAGCATTATAAAGAAGGTTACATACACGTCTATGGTCGCGATTCGCGTTTGGGCGAAATGCATAAAGTCAAATGTGAACAGCAGACAGGTTATAAGCGCGAACTGCCATTTTTTAAGCAGCTTTCGCGCGAAGATATATATAACCGGTATCATCAGAATGCCCACTACCGTTCCCGCGATTCTCCATCCGAACGGGCACATTCCGAATATCATTATGCCGAGCGAGATGATAATTTTGCCGAGCGGCGGATGCGTCCACTCGTACACCGAGAGGTGGTGTATGAATTCATAAGCGGTGCGAGCGTGGTATATTTCGTCAAAATAGGTGCTGTTTCTGAATGACTGGCGCTCCGGAATTTGATCCTGCTCGTCGAACATAAGCGCCGCGTCCGAATCGGAATAGCTTACCGGCGAGATAAGCTCCGAATTTTCGTCCAAAAGACCAATCTCGTTTATATAGATGTCGTCGGCGGAGGTGTAAAGTGTGATTTTGGAGGCATCGGCATTTATGTCGACCGTACTCCAATAGAACACCGCACCGTCTGTGAGCGTATTCTCATATGTTACGTTTTCGCTTTCGTCAACGCAAGTAATTGTCAGCGCTCTGTCGCTGCTGTTAAGCTGACGCGGGCCCAAGAACATTTTTAAAGACGATATGCTCCGCTCTCCGTCCAAATCTATAGTGACCGCTTGCCCCTGCGGCATCAGATATGTCGTTTCCGCCGCCGAGGTGTCGCCGAGGTCGTATAAGGCGACCGCGGAGTATACAACCATAACTGCCGCAATTATTATGAAATCGATTTTTTGCAGCTTGGGGAGCTTAACGCTTCTCTTAAAGTGAAACTCCTTTCTCGGAGCGGCTTTTGCCGCTTTGGTCGATTTTGCCGCTTTATTGCCTTTGCCTTTTTTTGTCACGTTTGTCTGCCGCCTTTCGAATAAGTCGTATTTTGACGTTTCGTTTCCGACGTAAAGCTTCTGCGAAACATATATCATATATGCCGTAAGCGCGAGATTTATAAACGACGCGACGTTTACAACGGACGAAAACGCGTATTTGTTTATATCCTGCTGATATACGAACAATATCCATGCGATATTAAAAAACTGCGACGCGGTTATTGTAAAGTACATGGCGTAGTTGTGAATTGTTTTTGAGTCGATGAATGCAAGCAGCAAAAACAGCATAACCGGAAACGCGTAACGCTCGTGCATTTTTGTCGAGAACATAAAGGTCAAAAACGCGAGCAGAGCCGCGGTAAAGTAATATTTTGACCTGCTTTTGCTCTTGAAGAAAACGTAGGTCGCGTACGCGACAATAAGCGCGAGAAACACATATCCCGCAACGGCGGCGGGAGCTGTAAGTCCCGACCAGTTTTTGTCGAGCGCGCCCCATAAATTAAACGCGTTTATCGTCATATAGTTGTATTCGGAAAGCGTTTTGATATATTGCTCTATCACGTTTTGGAAACCGAACGGCACTGCCGCAAGCACCATTAACGCTATCGCGCAAAGTCCCAAGCCTACGGTTTTTAAAAGCTCATACGGCTTGAACTCGGGATAAATATAATTTTCGACTATCGCGTAAGCTATAAGCGGCGTGTATATAAAAGCGTGCGGTTTTATCAAAATACACGCGGCAAAGCAAAGGTAGGCGGGGAAAAGCTTCCTTTCCGAGATAAACCATACCATAAACATTATCGCGAGAGTATAAACGGAGTCGACCTGACCCCAAAGCGCGCCCGCGGTAATAACAGCCGGATTGAACGCGTAAAGCGCCGACAAAGCCGCGCTGACTCCCGGCGAAAGTTTTTTGCTCGCTATTTTATAAATAAACAAACACGATATTAAATCCGCCGCTATTGCCGGCAGCTTTACAAGCACGACATAGGCGGTGCCGGAGATATTAAGCCAATTCTTTAACGCGCCCACAACGTAGAGGATATACATATATCCGGGCGGATAGTCGGTAAATCCGGCGCTGTCGTAGAAATTGTTTACACCCTTCGTATAAAGCGTGTTTGCCCAGGAGGTAAAGCAGTTTATATCCGTTTCGTGACCCTTATAAGCTATCGCGCATATGAGCCGAACGATAAAAGCCGCCGCGAGGACAATGATAATGGGAAGGTTGTCCTTCTTTATCGTTTGATTTTTACCCAAAGACGGCACGAAATAATACTGCCAAGCGGCAAAGCCCGCTATAATGCACAGGATAATAATCACTGTAATTGCTGTCATTTTGTTTCACCTCAAAAATTTTTATCAATTTATTTTACTATATATTGCAGCTTTTTTCAAGTAAAATTTACAAAATAACCAC
>JAJPXA010000196.1 GCA_021205715.1 Bacillota bacterium | reverse complement strand
TCGTCAAAGAGCGGCGCGTCCGATCTCTTGGAAGCGCTGGGCGTAAACATTATGTTGGAGCCTGAGGAAACCTCGAAATGTATAAATACGATAGGCATCGGCTTTATGAACGCGCAGAAGTTTCATAAGGCAATGAAAAACGTGGCGGGCGTAAGACGCGAGCTTGGAATAAGAACCCTTTTTAATATGATGGGTCCGCTTTCAAACCCGTCAAACGCGAAAAGGCAGGTTATCGGCGTGTTCGATTCCGAAACGGTGCCGGTATTCTCAAGCGTAATGAAAGCCTTGGGCGTAACCGACGCGGTTGTCGTTCACGGACTTGACGGTATGGACGAGCTTACGACCACAACCAAAACGCTTGTAAACGAGATAAAGGACGGCGCTATAACCGAGTATGAAATAGACCCCGCGGATTACGGCATACCGTACTCGAAGCCGGAGGACTTGGTAGGCGGCACCGGCGCGGACAACGCGGAGATTACCCGCGCGATATTCCGAGGCGAAAAAGGCCCCAAGCGCGACATAGTCGTGTTAAACGCCGGAATGGGCATATATATCGGCAAAAAAGCCGCTGATTTAGCCGAGGGCATAAAAATTGCCGAGGAAATGATAGACAGCGGACTCGCCGCGAAAAAGCTCGAAGAGATGATAGAGCTTACAAACAAGTTAGGAGGTTAACGTGAAAAAATAAGCTGCGCATATCAGCATTATTCGGAGTTTGACGTATACACATACGACTGCACTCCTCATAATACTAATCTGCTTGCTTCTTTTTCCACGTTATGATTTATGCCGCCGTAAAGGCGGAGGAATGGAGTCGAAAATGATATTGGACACTCTTACCGCTGCGTCGCGAAAGCGCGTCGAGCGGGCGAAAGCGGAAATGAGTGCCGCGGAGCTTATAAAGAAGCTCGACGCGGCGGAAACAAAAAAAAGCGGCTTTAAAGACGCGCTTTTGAGTCACGAGGGCGTTTCGATAATCGCCGAGATAAAAAAAGCGTCGCCGTCAAAGGGGCTTATACGTCCCGATTTCGACCATATGGCGATTGCCGAGGAATACGGCAAATGCGGCATACAATGTATGTCGGTCTTGACGGAGCCGGAATATTTCAAAGGCGATTTGTCGTTTGTAAGCGACATAAAATCGAAATACGACATACCCGTTTTGCGCAAGGATTTCACGGTTGACGAATACCAAATATACGAGGCGAAGCTGTACGGCGCGGACGCGGTGCTTTTGATAATGGCGGCGCTTAGCGACGCGGAATTTAAGCGGTTTTACGATACCGCGAAGTCGCTTGAAATGGACGTTTTGGTTGAAACCCATAACGAAACCGAGGTAAAGCGCGCGGCGGAACGCACGGATATAATAGGCGTGAACAACCGCAATCTCGCCACATTCGAGGAGGACATCACAACCTGCGAAAGGCTGCTCGAATACATACCCGAAGACCGCGTCAGAGTCGCCGAAAGCGCGATAAGAACGCATAAGGATTTCACGTATCTCGAAGGTCTTAAATTCGACGCGGCGCTGATAGGCGAGGCGTTTATGCGCGAGGAAAATATCAAAGCGGCGGTCGACAGACTGCGTTACGGCGAATAACCGAGCGAAAACAGGGGAACGAAGCAATGGAAATTAAAGTATGCGGCATACGCCGCAAAGAGGACGTTGAAATCGTAAACGAATACAAACCCGATTATATCGGCTTTGTATTCGCGAAAAGCCGCCGCCGCGTGAGCGCGGAGGAAGCGGCGAAGCTGTCCGCGGCGCTTGCGGACGGCATAAAAACCGTCGGCGTGTTCGTAAATGAGAACCCCCGAGAGGTCGAGCGTATCGCAAAAACCGCCGGACTTTACGCGGTTCAGCTTCACGGCGACGAGGACGAGGATTATATAAGCCGTCTTAACGTGAACACGGAAATTTGGAAAGCCGTGCGCGTAAGAGGCGGCGATATAGTAACCGACGTGAAAGGTGCGGACAGAATTTTGCTTGATAAATACAGCGAAGCCGAATACGGCGGCGGCGGCAAGCCTTTCGATTGGCTCGGCGGCTTGGACATACGCGCCAAAGCGCCGATTATGCTTGCGGGAGGGCTTAACGCGCGAAACGTCGCGGACGGCATACGCATATTCGCGCCCGCGGGCGTGGATGTGTCTTCCGGCGTCGAAACGGACGAATATAAGGACAGAGATAAAATAAAGGAATTTATTGAAAAGGTGAGAGGAGAAGGGACTGTATGAACAGAATAGACGAGCATTTGGGCGCGTTGAAAAAAGAGGGCAAAAAGGCGCTTATAGGCTTTTTGACCGCGGGCGACCCGAATTTGGAATTTACAAAAAAAGCCGTTAAGGTTATGGAGGACGAGGGAGTCGACTTGATAGAAATCGGCGTTCCGTTTTCCGACCCGTCGGCGGACGGCGTTGTTATACAAGAAGCGGATATACGCGCGCTCAAACAGGGCACGGATATATTCAAGGTCTTTGAAATGACCGCCGAAATACGAAACGACATAAAGGTGCCGCTGGTGTATCTGCTCTATTACAACGTGATAGTGCAGTACGGCGCGGAGGCGTTCTTTAAAAAGTGCGCCGAGTCGGGCGTCGACGGATTGATTATCCCCGACCTGCCGTATGAGGAAAGCGGCGAGATAGCCGAGTTCACCGAAAAATACGGTGTGTATCAGATAAATCTCGTGTCGCCCACATCAAAGGACAGAATAAAGAAAATCGCGGAAAATTCAAAGGGATTTTTGTACTGCGTGTCGTCGCTCGGAGTCACCGGCGAAAAATCGTCGTTTAACACGAATTTCGAGGAATTTTTCGATGAAATAAAAAGAAGCGCGTCAATCCCCGCCTGCGTCGGCTTCGGAATATCGAACGGCGAGCAGGTCAAGGCGCTTACCGAGTATTGCGACGGCGCGATTGTAGGCTCCGCCATAGTAAGAGCGATAGCCGGAGCGGACACGGACGAAAAGCGCGTTGACGCTTTAAGGGAAAAAATAAGAGATTTAAAAAGCGGCATAAAATAAGACCGCGAAAGGGAAGATGAAGAATATGAAAATGAAAAAAATTACAGCTTTTGTCACAGCCTGCGCCGCCGCGTTTTCGATTACGGCGTTCGCGAACGATTATACATACGAGTACAACGATTTTGTCGCGAATGTTGTCGTGCCCGAGTCGGGCGTGTGCGATATTTCCAAATCTTATGCGGGTTACGAAAGCGACTATACTGCGAGCGAGTATTTCTCCGGTATAATTTCCGCGTTCCGCGCAGACCTCGATAACGACGGCAATTCGGAGCTTGTCCTTGTCGGCGACAACGCGGTGAGGGTTTATAAAATATCCGAGGGCGAGCCGACATTCGCGGGATCGTATATAACCACGCTGGTCTGCGATTACGGCGAGTCGTTCGCGAACGTGTTTTTAAAAACGTATGACGGGCGCGAGTATCTTTGCGTCGAAACATTCGAGGATAACTCGTCCGGCAAAGCGTACTCGTTTAAAATGATGTACCTCAGCACCGACGGCTCGAAGCTCGCGAATCTTTGCAGCATAGAGAAAGAGGTTGAGGACGATTACACGCGCGAGAGCGCTTCGGCGAAGATAGACGATTCGACAAAATCATATTCGACAAGCACGATAAACGGAACCACGACATCCGTCAATCCGAACAGCTACGCCGACCTTTACGACGCGGCGCAGCAAATGTTAAGCGCGCTTGACTTTTCCGATCCGAGTTTTTTGAACACCGTAAACAGACTGAATCTCGATGAAAACGACACCGGTATGCACTTTCAGATAACGAATCTTATTTCCGACGTGACGCTTGAAACATATGTGAGAGCGTCGGGTGTAAGGGTATCGAGCAAGCCGGTAGTGTACTTTGAGGATTACAGCGAGCTTCAAACGCTTATGCAGGCGCCGGAGGAAACGGCGGAACCCGTCGAAACAACGGAGCCTGTCGAAACGGCGGAACCGGTCGAGAGCGAAACGCCGGCTGAGGCTGAAACGCCTGCCGAAACCGATAAATTTTCGGTAGAAATAGACGGCGCCGCGCTCGCGTTTTCAAATCAAGAGCCGATTATGGTAAACGACCGCGTTCTCGTGCCGATGCGCGACATCTTCGAGGCGCTCGGCGCGGAGGTTATGTGGCTCGGCAAATACAGCATAGTGTTCGCGCAAACCGACACAACGAGCGTTGTAATGAAAATCGACGACAGCGCGTATTATGTAAACGGCGAGGAAAAGGAAACCGACACCGCGCCGCAGATTTATAACGGAAGCACGATGATACCGGCGAGGATTGTCGCCGAGTCGCTCGGCTGCTCCGTTGACTGGAATCAAGACACGCAAACCGTCGTAATTACAACCGGTGCGTAAGGCGGGCGCTTAGCGGAATAAACAAAAAAATGATAAATATCAGCTGATATTTTGCATTTT
>JAJPXA010000111.1 GCA_021205715.1 Bacillota bacterium | reverse complement strand
CGCTTACGCGCTTAAAAAGCCGCTTGTCGCGGTCAATCACATAAAGGGACACATATCGGCGAACTTTGTAGCGCATAAGACGCTCGAGCCGCCGTTCGTATGCCTTGTCGCCTCGGGCGGACACAGCCATATCGCGGACGTGGCGGATTACACATCGCTTGAAATTCTGGGCAGGACGCGCGACGACGCGGCGGGAGAAGCGTTCGATAAAATTGCGAGAGTGCTGGGCTTGGGCTATCCCGGCGGGCCGCTTATAGACGACCTTGCGAAAAAGGGCGATAAAACCGCTGTGAAATTTCCGCGAGTGCGTATCGATAAGGACTCGCAGGACTTTTCGTTCAGCGGCGTAAAGACCGCGGTTATAAATCATATCCATAAGCTGGAGCAAAACGGCGCGCCGTATAACAAAGCCGATATTGCCGCGAGCTTTCAGGACGCGGTGACCGACGTTTTATGCGAGCATACAATCGAGGCGGCTTTGAAAAAGGGCAGAAAAACGATAGCGCTTGCCGGCGGTGTCGCGGCAAATTCGGATTTGCGTGCGAAAATGACCGAGTGCGCCGCGCTAAAGGGCATAGCGGCAATATATCCGCCGCCGGTGCTGTGTACCGACAACGCGGTTATGATAGCCTGCGCCGGATATTATGAATATTTGAACGGGAATTTCGCGGATATGACGCTCAACGCCGTACCGTCGTTAAGTATATAAAAAAGGTGGTAAAATATTATGGAAAAAATACACGTTAATTTGGGAGTGGACTCCTACGATATAAAATTTTCGGACAGCTTCGCCGGACTCGGCGCGGCTATGGATGAGATAAAAAGTCCGAAAAAGATATTGATTGTGACAGACACAAACGTCGAAAAGCTGTATGCCGGCGAGGTTTACAACCTGCTTTACGGCATCGGATACGATGTCCGCGTATTTGCATTTGAGGCGGGCGAGGAAAACAAAGGCTTTGACGCTGTAATGCAAATATGCCGCGCCTGCGTCGAACACGCGATGGACAGAAATTCTATGATTATAGCGCTCGGCGGCGGTGTGGTAGGCGATATGGCGGGATTCGCCGCGGCGATATATATGCGCGGAATCAGATTTATACAGATACCGACCACCCTGCTTTCGCAGTCCGACAGTTCCGTCGGCGGCAAAACGGGCATCGATTTTTGCGGCGGTAAAAATATAATCGGCGCCTTTCATCAGCCGAAGCTTGTCTATATTAACGTGTCAACGTTAAAAACGCTCCCCGAAAGAGAGCTTGTTTCGGGTATGGGCGAGGTTATAAAGCACGGAATCATACGCGACGCGGAATTTTTCGATTTCCTTGACAGCAACGTCGAGCTTGTAAAATCCTTAAATCCGCTGACGCTTATAAAAATGGACAAGCGTAACTGCGCGATTAAAGCCGAGGTCGTCGAGCAAGACGAGCGCGAAAACGGGCTCAGGGCAATATTAAACTGCGGTCACACGATAGGACACGCGGTCGAGTCGGCGTATGATTTTAAAATGACGCACGGTGAATGCGTGGGAATAGGTATGATAGGCGCGGCGTATATTTCATATAAGCGCGGCTTGATAACAAAAAGCGAGCTTTTGCGGATTGAAAACATACTCGCCAAATACGGCTTTAAAATAAGAGCGGAGCTGCCGGAAAACGACAAGGTTTACGCGCTTATGAAAAAGGACAAAAAGAGCATTGACGGCGTTTTGAAGTTTGTGCTTCCGGCGGGGATAGGCGAGGTAATACAGACAAGGGACGTTACAAAGGCGGAGATATACGGCGCTTTGGACTATATCGGAGGAAGCATATGATATACATTATAGCAGCGGTCATTATAACAGCCGCGGATTTTGCGGTAAAGCAATTTGTGTTAAACAATGTCGCGCTCGGTGAAACATTCGGCTCGCTCGCGGGACTTGTCGATTTCACGTATGTGCAAAACACCGGCGCGGCATTCTCTATTTTGGAGGGCAAAATGATATTTTTAAGCGCCCTGTCCGTGCTGTTCTGCGCCGCGGTTGCGGTATACGCGCTTAAAGCGCGGCCGAAGCATCCGCTTTTAAAAACGGCGCTTGCGCTTATGTTTTCGGGCGCGTTGGGAAACGCGGTTGACAGAGTTTTTTACGGCTTTGTGGTGGACTTTATACGTGTGAAATTTATTGATTTCCTCGTGTTCAACATTGCCGATATGGCGATTACGATAGGCGCGGCGCTTATAGTGATATATTTTATATTTTTTGACGCCGACGGCAAAAAGCAGAAGAAAGAGTCCGAAAAAAAGGAAAATGTGAAATGAGCGAGCGCGTTATAAGAGCGTCCGCGGAGGACGCGGGCGAGAGGATTGACAAATTCATAAGCGATAGGGCGGAGGGCATATCGCGAAGCCTTGCCGCGAAGCTGTGCGTCGACGGCGCGGTCACGGCGGACGGCAAACCCGCCGCGAAAAATTATAAGATAAAAGGCGGTGAGATTGTAGCCGTAACGCTCCCCGAGCCGAAAACGGCGGAGGTCATACCGCAGAACATACCGCTCGACGTCGTCTACGAGGACGACGACGTTATCGTCGTAAACAAGCCGCAGGGGATGGTTGTGCATCCGGCGGCGGGAAATCCCGACGGAACGCTTGTGAACGCGCTTATGTACCGGTGCGGCGAAAGTCTGTCGGCGATAAACGGCGTGATACGCCCCGGAATCGTGCATAGAATTGACAAGGACACGTCGGGTCTGATTGTCGCGGCGAAAACAAACGAGGCGCATTTGAGCCTTGCGGAGCAGCTAAAGGCGCGAAAGCCGTTAAGAAAATACATCGCGCTCGTAAACGGCAATATAAAAGAGGACGGCGGCACGGTGAACAAGCCTATCGCGCGCTCGGTGAACGACAGAAAGAGAATGGCGGTTTCCTCGCTCGGAAGGGATGCCGTGACGCATTATAAGGCGCTTGAGCGCTTCGGCGGCTATACGCTTACGGAATGTGTGCTTGAAACCGGCCGCACGCATCAGATACGCGTGCATATGGCGTCAATCGGTCACAGCATAGTCGGCGATAAGGTCTACGGTATAAAAAAGGAGCAATTTAACCTTAACGGTCAGCTTCTCCACGCGCAGACCATCGGCTTCACGCACCCGAGAACGGGCGAGCTTATGACCTTTTCCGCGCAGCTTCCGGACTATTTCGAGAGGGGTTTGAGCGTTTTAAGGAACGAAAACGGGCGGTAAAAGTTAAGAAATTATAAATTTTTACAATATGCTATTGAAATAAGCGGTAAAAAGGTTTATTATAATATCAGTGTTATGTGTGATTCGTCTGCAAGGCAAACGAAAAACGTAACGTATGAAAAAAGTGGAGGTATTTTTAAGGTGAAAAAGAACCTTTGTGTGATTTTCGGAGGAAAATCACCGGAACATACGATATCAAGATTATCCGTAACGTCAATACTCAACAATCTCGACGCGGACAAATATGATATACATTTGATAGGAATAACAAAAAAGGGAGAATGGTATCTCTACACGGGAGATTACGCGAATATAAAGGACGGCGAATGGGAAAACGACACGGCGCATAAGGAAAAGGCGCTGATTTCGCCCGACACGTCGGATAGGGCGGTTATAGTGTTCGGCAGTAACGGTGTAAGAAAAATAGGTATCGACGTAATATTCCCCGTGCTTCACGGCGAGTACGGCGAGGACGGCACGATTCAGGGCTTGTTTGAGCTTTCGGGCATACCGTATGTCGGTATGGGCGTTATGGCGTCGGCGAACGCGATGGATAAGACATCGTCGAAAACGGTGTTTGCCGCGGCGGGCATACCGCAGGCGGATTGGTATGTACATAATAAGGGCGACGACATTGACGCGTCAATCGCGGCGGTTGAGGAAAAGCTCGGCTATCCCTGCTTTGTAAAGCCGGCTCGAACCGGCTCGTCTGTGGGTGTCGGCAAGGCGCATAACCGCGATGAGCTTAAGGCGGCGGTGGAGAATGCCGAAATTTACGACCGCAAAGTATTGATTGAGGAAAACATAGACGGTCACGAGGTCGAGTGCGCGGTTTTGGGGAACCGTGACGCGAAAGCGGCGGAGGTTGGCGAGATACGCCCCAAGGTTGAGTTTTACGACTTTGACGCGAAATACAAGGACAGCTCGACAGAGCTTTTAATACCCGCGGACATAAAACCGGAGATAAAAGAGCAAATCCGCGAATATGCGGTAAAAGCTTTTAAAGCGCTTGACGGTCAAGGGCTTTCGAGAGTGGATTTCTTTGTGAAATTCGATAATGACGAAATAATCTTAAACGAGGTAAACACCCTCCCGGGCTTTACGAATATAAGTATGTATCCCAAGCTGTGGGAGGCGGCGGGAATAAAATACGGCGAGCTTTTGGATAGGCTTATAGAGCTTGCCGAGGAAAGGGTAAAATAAATGGATAACAGACCTATCGGAGTTTTCGACTCGGGACTGGGCGGACTTACTG
>JAJPXA010000165.1 GCA_021205715.1 Bacillota bacterium | reverse complement strand
GGCGGTGATTTTAATGACGCGTCTGTTTAGAGCATTTTTAAAAATCGATTTGTCGATTCTTAACTATATACAAGCTCATATGACAAATCCGATACTGGATAAGGTAATGCCGATTATAACGCGGCTCGGTTCGGGAGGCATAATTTGGATATGCCTTTCGGTTTCGTGTATGCTGACAAAAAAATACCGCCGCGCGGGTGTAACCGTCGCGATTGCGCTTATCTTATCGCTTATCATATGCAATCTGACGATAAAGCCCATAGCGGCGCGCATACGTCCGTTTCTTATCGGAGCGCCGCCCGACAAGCTTATGATAACGCCGCCGAGTGATTTTTCATTCCCGTCCGGGCATACGACCGCGTCGTTTGCCGCCGCGGTATCGGTATGGCTGTGCGGCGGCTCCGCGCTCGCCTATTTCGCCTTGGCGGCAGCCGCCCTCATAGGGTTTTCGCGCCTGTATTTATATGTGCATTATCCCTCCGACGTGATTTTCGGCGCCCTGCTCGGCACAGCTATCGGAATAGCCGCATTTTCGCTCACGGCGCTGTTTTTCACAAAGCAGCTCCCCTTATAAATCCCCCGCCGGCGTAACAGCCGGCTTTGTTTTACCCGCATTTAAAAATCTCAATCCGCTTGCAAAACTTACGCGCAAGTGTTATAATTGTCTTAAAAGAAACGCTTGCGGAAATGCACCAACGCGTTCGTCCGCGGCTCAAAAAATTTCAAAATTATAAAAGGAGTGCGTAATATGTGCGTTGCAGTACCCGCTAAAGTTACCAAAATCGAAAACAATACCGCCACCGTCGAGGTCGACGGAAACCGCGTAACCGCGAACATCGGACTTGTGGATGTAAAAGAAGGCGACTATGTCTTAATTCACGCCGGATTGGTAATTCAAAAGGTTATGCGGAATGAAGCGGAGGAAATGGCGGAGCTTTTCAATACGCTTAAGGAGCTTGGAGAGAATGACGGATAAAATAACGGAATACCTTAAAAACTACGACGGCGAGCCGAAGGTTATAATGGAGGTGTGCGGAACGCATACCGCGTCCATATCCGAAAACGGAATACCGTCTATGCTGTCGGACAAAATAAAACTTGTTTCGGGCCCGGGATGTCCCGTATGCGTAACCGTATCCGCTTATATAGACAAGCTCGTCGAGCTTGCGCTGACGCGAAACGTGTGCGTTGTCACTTTCGGCGACCTTATGCGAGTGCGCGGCAGCGAGCGCTCTTTGAGCGACGCGGCGGCGGACGGCGCCAACGTGGAAATGGTGTACTCGCCGTTTGATATTTTCGCGCTCGCGGAAAAATCACCCGACACGCTTTTTGTATTCGCGGCTGTGGGCTTTGAAACAACAACCCCGATATACGCGCTTATGCTTGAGCGCATAACAAACGAGGGAATAGACAACATAAAATTTCTTACAGCTTTAAAAACCATGCCCGAGGCAATACGTACCGTGGCGCGCGAGAACAGCGCGATAACGGGATTTCTCGCGCCCGGTCACGTAAGCGTTATAACAGGCTCCGATTTGTTTTCGGAGCTTGCAAAGGAGCTTGGAATACCGTTTGCCGTCGCGGGATTTACCGGCGGCGAGCTTTTGGCGGCGATTTACGCGTTAACCAAGCTAAACGGCGGCAAATCGGTTAATATGTACACCTCGGTCGTAACCGCCGAGGGCAATACGGCGGCGCGCGAATGTGTGAAAAAATATTTTACCACGTCCCCCGCCGCCTGGCGCGGATTCGGCATAATAGAAAATTCGGGACTTATACTTCGCGGCGAGTTCGCGCGGTACGACGCGGGAAGCGCGGAGCTTACATATGATAAAAGCGATGACAGCGGATGCCGTTGCGGCGCCGTGACAGCCGGAAGGCTGTCGCCTGCGGAGTGCCCGCTTTTCTCAAAGGTATGCACCCCGTCCGCGCCCCGCGGCGCGTGTATGGTTTCAACCGAGGGCAGCTGCTTCCATTATTATATGAACAACAGAAAATGATAATTTTCGATTTGCGGACTTTTACGCGTCTTAATTTCAGATACAAAAAACAGATAACCTCTCGCGGAGATTATCTGTTTTTTTAATTACTTATTCTTTTTCTTGGAGCTCTTTCTCTCCTGCGCGGCAAGCGCTTTTTGCTTAGCCGCCGATTCTCTCCATACCGCCCAGAACGCGGGTGATATAAAGATTGACGTATACGCGCCGATTAAAATTCCGACTATAAGCGGAAGCGCGAAATCCTTGATTGTCGAAACACCCAAAATGTATATAAGAACAATCATAATAAGGGTCGTCACGGTTGAATTTATTGTACGTCCGAGCGTTTCGGAAACGCTTCTGTCCGTAAGCGCGAATATTGTTTCGCCCTTTCTTCTACCCTTCATATTCTCGCGGATTCTGTCGAAAATAACGATGGTGTTATTTATCGAATAGCCTATAACCGTAAGCATCGCGGCGATAAACGTCGTGTTTACCGCGATATTCGTTATAGAGTAAACCGCGAACATTACAAGCACGTTAATGGCAAGTCCCATAACCGCCATAACAGCCGATTTCCACTCAAATCTTATCGCTATATAAATCAAAATACAAATTATAGCTATAAGGGTGTAAAGCAACGCTTTTCTCTGAACCTCCGAGCCGAAGCTTGCGGATGCCGTTGTATTGTCTATAAGAGCGCTGTCCTCAAGATCGTATTTTTCCTGAAGCGCCGTGAATACGGGATTTCCCTCCGCGCTGTTGTCAGCCGTTTCATCATCCGCCGTGTCAGCCGCATCGTCCGTCGTGTCTGCCGCTTCATCGTCCGCCGACGCGTCGGCGATATCAAGCTCGCCCTCGATAGGAGGAGCCTTAACCACGATGGTATTCGCTTCCTCGCCGCTTTGAACGGTAACGTTTACTCCGAGCGTATCGCTCAAATATTCCTGAACCTCATCGTTGCTGATGCCCTCGGGCATTTGCACCTGTATTCTCGAACCGCCTATAAACTCAACGTCGAAATTAAAGCCGCCGTTTACAAAATACATAACTATGCCGGCTATAATTATAACCGCGGGGATTATAAGAGCCTTCCATCTGTTTGAAGTAATGCTTAATTTATTCATTATTGCGCACCTCCTTCGGAAGCTTTCTCTTTTTTCTTTTCAGAGCAGAACAACGCTCTGTTCTTTATACCGAAGCCCACAAGCTGCTTTAACAAGAACTTTGTTATAACAATAGCCGTGAACATCGACAAAATTACGCCGATTCCAAGCGTTGTCGCGAAACCGATAACGGTGCTGATGCCCGAAATATAAAGCACAACACACGTGATTATGGTTGTGATATTCGAGTCCAAAATCGCGCTGAACGCCTTGTCAAAGCCGGATTCAACCGATGCCTTGATAGTCTTTCCCGCGCGCATTTCCTCTTTAATACGCTCGAATATAATACAGTTCGCGTCGACCGCCATACCTATCGAAAGCACAATACCCGCGATACCCGGAAGACTCAGATTTATTCTGAAAAGTCCCATCGCAAGAGCGATTAAGCCGACATATATAAGCAAAGCAACATCGGCGATAAGTCCGGGAATTCTGTACATAATCACCATAAATATCATTATAAGAATGATACCTATTCCCGCCGCCAAAATGCTGTTGTAAAGCGCGTTGTCGCCAAGCTCCGCTCCTACCGTCTGAGTAGAAATAACCTCAAGGTCAAACGGGAGCTGACCGGATTTAATCTGATTTGCAAGGAGCTTCGCCTCTTCGGTCGTAAAGCTTCCCGTAATCACGCAGGTATCGGAATCAATCTGCTCCGACACGCTCGGGCTTGAGATAATCTCATCGTCGAGCATAATCGAAATATAATTTTTGCCCTCGCTTGACGCGGCTGCGGCAGTCGCGGTCGCCTCCGAGAATTTCTCCTTACCCTCCGTTGTAAGCTGAAGCTGAACATAGGATTCCGCCGCGGATGTGCTTGATGTCTGTCCATACTGGTAATTCGCCGTCTTAACGTCCGAACCCTCAAGAACAACATTGCCGTCAGCGTCTACAAAAGTAAGCTTCGCTGTGCTTCCCAAAAGGTTCTTCGCCTCTTCGGTGTCCGTAACCTCGGGGATTTCAACAGTTATTTTGCCGTCCTCGCCTCTTGAAATTCTTGCTTCCGTATAACCCGCCGAATTAAGACGCGTTTCAAATACCGCCTCGACGCTGTCCATCTCTTCTTCTGTCGGGTTTTCGGCTTGAGCCTGGAATGTCAAAACCGAACCGCCGGCAAGGTCAATACCTTTCCTTATGCCGCCGTAAACATCGTCGTTTTCGTTAAACATACCGCCGTATTTTATCGACGCGATGTTAAAGCCGAAAAACGCAACGTAGTTAAGCAGCAGCGCCGCCAGAACAACAAAGCAGAAAATCGTAATGCTTTTTTTCTTCATTGCTATAATCCTTCCTTTCCCGGTGTTTTTATGTATT
This sequence comes from Bacillota bacterium, assembly GCA_021205715.1. Classification (GTDB taxonomy): domain Bacteria; phylum Bacillota; class Clostridia; order UBA1381; family UBA1381; genus 12844. The sequence continues at coordinate 28 of JAJPXA010000165.1, read as the reverse complement.
TGCCCATAAACACCCATTATATATAAAT
>JAJPXA010000211.1 GCA_021205715.1 Bacillota bacterium | reverse complement strand
ATGATAGACAAAGATAAAAATTTGTTATATAATAAATAGCGGCAGAGGAAAAATTACACAAATTACATTGACGCAGGGAGTTGATATAATGCCTATCGGTAAGGTTAAGAAAATTTTAATGAACGAGGAAACGGCAAACCGAGTTGTAAGACGAATCGCGTATGAGATAACGGAGCGCAACAAGGGCGCCGGCAATTTGGTTCTTATAGGAATACAGAAAAAGGGTGTGGATTTGGCAAAGGCGGTCAAGCGCTGTATCAAGGACACGGAAGGCGCTGATATTCCGCTCGGAAGCCTCGATATAACGTTTTACAGGGATGATTTGACGAAGCTCAATCAGCATCCGGTTGTGATGGGCAACGACATAGGCTTTCAGCTTGAAAATAAGAACATAATACTTGTTGACGACGTTCTCTTTTCGGGACGCACGATAAGAGCGGCGATTGACGAGCTTTTCGATATGGGGCGTCCGGATAAAATCGAGCTTGCGGTCTTGATAGACCGAGGAAACCGCGAGCTTCCGATACAGGCGGACTATGTGGGACGAAACGTGCCCACGTCCGAGAACGAATATATAAATGTTGAGGTAAAGTCCGGCGGTGAAATCGGCGCGGTGACCTTGCACGACAGGGAGGTTTGACGATGAAAGAGGATTTGCTGGGGCTTAGAGGACTGAGCAGAGAAAAACTGGAAAACATTTTGGACACGGCGAAAACGATGAAAATTATCGTGGAGCAGGCGAACAAAAAAACGCCGCATTTGCAGGGCAAAACCGTGGTAACGCTGTTTTACGAAAACAGCACAAGAACCAGAATGTCATTCGAGCTTGCGTCGAAGTATATGGGCGCGAGCGCGGCGAATATTACCGCGTCCGGCTCGTCGGTGCAAAAGGGCGAAACGCTTATCGACACCGCCGAAACGATTAACGCTATGGGTACGGATATTCTGATAATGCGCCACAGTATGAGCGGCGCGCCGCGCGTTATCGCGCCGTTGATAAACGCGTCGGTCATAAACGCGGGCGACGGTATGAATGAGCATCCGACGCAGGCGCTTTTGGATATGCTCACGATGTACGAGCATATCGGGAGTTTTGAAAATTTCAACGGTCTGCGCGTGGCAATCGTAGGCGATGTATACCACAGCCGCGTTGTGCGTTCGAATATTTACGGCTTAAAGACGATGGGCGCGAGTGTTGCGGTCGCGGGGCCGTCAACGCTTATGCCACTTCATATCGAGGATATGGGCGTCGAAGTTTACACCGACGTTGACGAGGCTGTAAAGGGTGCGGACGTTGTTATGGGACTTCGAATCCAGCTTGAGCGTCAGGCGAGCGGACTTTTCCCGAGCGTCAGGGAATATCACAAGTATTTCGGCATAGACGAAAGACGGCTGAAACTTGCGAAGCCGAACGCGCTTTTGATGCACCCGGGCCCTGTGAACAGGGGAGTGGAGCTGTCGTCGGCAGTTATAGACGGCGCGCAGAGCGTTATAAACGAGCAGGTAACGTCCGGCGTTGCGGTGAGAATGGCGGTTATGTATCTTCTCTCGCGCGGAGGATTTTAAAAATTTAAAGGAAAGTACGTGAAGATATGAAGATTTTAATTAAAGGCGGTCATGTTGTCGACCCGTCAAACAATGTCGATAAAACCGCCGATATTTTAATTCGGGACGGCAAAATCGCGGCGGTCGCGGAAAATATAGACGAGGTCTGCGAGAGCGTTATAAACGCGGACGGGATGTACGTCGTTCCGGGCGCGGTGGATATGAACGCGGCGCTTTGCGAGCCGGGACTTGAATACCGCGAGGACATAGCATCGGGAACAAAGGCGGCTGCCGCGGGCGGTATAACGTCCGTCGCGGCTATGCCCGGCACATCGCCCGTATGCGACAGTGCGGCGGTCGTGAGATTTATAATAAGCGTCGCCAAGGAGCGCGGATACGCGAATGTATATCCTATCGCGGCACTCTCGAAAGGGCTTTGCGGCAAGGAGCTTACCGAGGTCGGCGACCTAAAGGAAAACGGCGCTGTCGCTCTGTCTGAGGGCATAAAAAGTGTGGAAAGTCCGTCATTTCTCCGAAAGGCTTTGCAATATTCGTCAATGTTCGATATGCCGGTTATAGTCCATTGCGAGGACAAGGATTTCTCCGACGGCGGATACATGAACGAGGGAACAGTGTCGGCAAGGCTGGGTTTGCGCGGCATAAACGCCGCCGCCGAGGAAATACACGCGGCGAGAAACATACTTATCGCGAAAGCGCTCGGATGCAAAATTCATCTGACGCATATAAGCACAGCGGGAACTGTGGAAATTGTGCGCCGCGCGAAAGCGGACGGCATAAAGGTAACCTGTGATACCGCGCCGCAGTATTTCGCGCTTACAGAGGATGCGGTTGACGGCTTTGACACGAACGCGAAATTAAATCCGCCGCTCCGCGCTAAAAGCGATGTTGAGGCGATAAAAGCGGGACTTGCGGACGGCACGATAGACGCGGTGGCGTCGAGCCATATGCCGTATCACGCCGATGAAAAGCGTTGTGAATTTGCCGCCGCCGCGAGCGGTATGTCGTCGCTTGAAACGTCAATTCCCGTAACGCTCGATTATTTGGTCGGACGCGGCGGCGTTTCAATGTCGGATTTTGTAAAGCTCACAGCGTTAAATCCCGCGAAAATACTCGGCATAGATAAGGGAACGCTCGGTGTCGGCGCGGACGCGGATATAGCGGTTCTCGACCTTGAAAAGGAACACACGATACGCGCGGATGAGTTTAGATCAAAGGGACACAACACACCCTTTGACGGATTTAAGGTAAAGGGCAAGCCCGAATATGTTATTGTGGGCGGAAAAATTGTTGTAAATAAAGGAAATTTGGAGGAAATGTAAATGTCGGTTGATTTGTTGGTTAAGAGAATAAAGGAAAAGGGCAACCCGTCGGTGGCGGGACTTGACCCTAAGCTCGAGTATGTGCCCGGTTATATAAAAGAAAAAGCGTTTAATGAGTACGGCAAAAATCTGCGCGGTGCGGCTGAGGCGATAATAATGTTCAATAAGGGTTTGATTGATGCGCTTTACGATATTGTGCCGGCGGTAAAGCCGCAGTCCGCGTTCTACGAGATGTACGGACTTGAGGGCGAGAGAGCGCTTCATAAAACGATAAGCTATGCCAAGGAGCGCGGCTTGTATGTGATTCTTGACGTAAAGCGCAACGATATAGGCTCGACCGCCGAGGCGTATTCAAAGGCGTATTTGGGCAAGGTCGATATTGACGGGGACGAGGTTTCGCCCTGCGACGTCGACAGCGTCACGGTAAACCCGTATTTGGGAACGGACGGCGTCGCGCCGTTTGTAGCGGACTGCAAAAAGTATGACAAGGCTATATTCACGCTTGTTAAGACCTCAAATCCATCCTCGGGCGAGCTTCAGGACTTAAAGGCGGGGGGCAGAGCCATATTTGAAACGGTCGCGGAACGTGTGAACGAATGGAACGCGGGTACAATCGGCGAGAGCGGCTACGGCGCGGTCGGCGCGGTGGTCGGCGCTACATATCCCGAGCAGGCGGCGGTTTTAAGAAAGCTTATGCCGAAATCATATTTCCTTGTTCCCGGCTACGGCGCGCAGGGCGGCGGTGCGCAGGGTGTTCTGCCGTGCTTTAACGAGGACGGATTGGGCGCGATTGTAAATTCGTCGCGCGGCATTATGTGTGCCTACAAAAAAGGCGATTGGAAGGACGAGCAGTATGCCGAGGCGGCAAGAGCCGAGGCTTTGAGAATGAAAGCGGATATTGTCGGCGTTCTCTGATTTGAGTTAATCATCGAAAGGATTGGTAATATATGAAAAAAACCGAATTATGCACTCTTACCGCAAAGACGGAAATAGCCGATGGGATTTTCGACTTTCGGGTAAGCAGTCCGAAAATCGCGTCCGAAACACATTGCGGACAATTTTTGCATATCGCCTGCGGCGGCGGCACGCTTCTGCGCCGTCCGATAAGCGTTTGCGATGTTTACGGCGATACGGTAAGATTTATATTTGAGGTTAAGGGCGAGGGCACGGCGGAGCTTGCCAAAGCCGAGGTCGGAGATAAAATCGACATTTTGGGGCCTTTGGGTCACGGATTTGACCTTGATAAAGCGTATACCGCTCCGGTTATAATCGGCGGCGGAATAGGCGTTTTCCCGCTTTTGAACCTTGCGAAGCGGCTTGACGCAAAAGCAAAGGTATTCTTGGGCTTCCGCGGCAAGTCGAGAGTTGTTATGGAGGACGAGTTTAAAGCCGTATCCGCCTCCTGCGAGGTAGGCACAGACGACGGAAGCTACGGCTACAGAGGATATATCGCATCGGCAATGGAGGAATATATAAAATCCAACCCATGCGACGTTATATTCTCCTGCGGCCCCACACCTATGCTGAAGGCGGTAAAGCAAATCGCCGAAGGCGCGGGAATAGAGTGCCAGCTTTCGCTTGAACAGCGTATGGGATGCGGCATAGGCGCGTGCTTGGTATGCTCGTGCGAAACGATATTCGAGGGCACGGACAAATATATGCGGGTATGCAAAAACGGCCCCGTGTTTAATTCAAAGGTGGTGAAGCTGTGATGAATTTTAAGACAACCTTTTGCGGTGTGGAGTTTAAAAATCCTATCGTGACCGCGTCGGGAACATTCGGCTTCGGCGAGGAATACGGCGAATACGCCGCGCTTGAGGAATACGGCGGTATCGGCTCAAAGGGCATAACAAGACAGCCGCGTGAGGGCAACAAGCCGCCGAGAATCGCGGAAACGCCGAGCGGAATATTAAACAGCGTCGGACTGCAAAATCCCGGGGTCGAGGTGTTCTCGAACGAGATTATGCCGCGGCTTGCGAAATACGACACAAACGTGATAGTAAATATGTCTGGCAACACAATCGAGGAATACTGTGAAATGGCGGAGATTATATCAAAAACCGACGCGGCGATGATTGAGATGAATATTTCCTGCCCGAACGTAAAGCACGGCGGTTTGGCGTTCGGAACTGACCCCAACACGGTTTATGAGTTAACCCGCGAGGTAAAGGCGGTTTCAAAAAAGCCGCTCGTCGTAAAGCTCTCGCCGAACGTCACATCGATTACGGATATAGCTATCGCCGCCGAGCGCGGCGGCGCGGACGCGCTGTCCTTGATAAACACGCTTTTGGGAATGAAAATAGACATTAACACAAGACGTCCGATTTTGGCGAACAATATGGGCGGACTTTCCGGCCCTGCGGTAAAGCCTGTGGCGGTGAGAATGGTGTACCAGGTGCATAACGCGGTGGATATACCCATTATCGGTATGGGCGGCATAATGAGCGGCGCGGACGTGATAGAATTTATGCTCGCCGGAGCGTCGCTTACGGCGCTCGGAACGGGTATGTTTATAAAACCCGACTTGATTATCGAGGTAAAGCGCGACATCGAGGCGTATTGCGAAAAATACGGCATTGACACGCTTTCGGATATAGTGGGCAAGGTTGAGATGAATTAAGTCTGAATATTTACGATTTTAAAACCCCTCGGCAGGTATACTGCCGAGGGGTTTCGCGTATTGATTTTACTGTTTGCGGAATTACTTAAACAGCCCTATAACCACAGCCGCATCGAGCGTCTGCGAGGGAGTGAAGCTACCACTGTTTACATATTTTGCCATTGCCGACGTGAGCGCTGCGGACGCGGTATCCTTAGCGGATAAATCAAATCCGCTGAAAAGCAGGTCGGCGCGTCCTACGCGCGCTTCAAATAATGGCGAGCGCGGCGTGTTGTCGAAGAAATTCGGCACCGGCTCGATTATCGGCTCGAAATCCTTGGGCAATGCCGAAATATCACAGCCGACGGAATTGTCAATCGGATGCTTCCATTGAAAATCCGCCGTGTCCGCTGTGGGGAAACGCTCGAACAGCGGGTGCGCATTGTCGATTATCAGACCGCAGGCGCGTTTTGACGGAAAATACGCGGGCGACCAAAACACAGGCTTAAACAAACCGTCTATCGGCGCCGCCAAATTGTCCGCCGTCATTTGAACAACTGCCCTTCCGCCGTTTTCGATAATGTTTAAAATATCCTTTTTCTTTTTCAAAATCGGCACGTTTATTTTTTCTTTTTCGCCGGTGTAGACAAAGATTGTCCACGAATTTTTATACATACCGACCTCAAGAGTTGCCGTAAGCTGCGACGGCTTCGTTATAAAATCAAGCGGTATCGATATTTTCGGACGCTTTGTGACGGTTTCATATACGACGCTTGTGCCGTCGTAAAGCGTGAATTTGTACTCCGGATGCAAAATTTTTGTCGGACTGTAGTTGTATATGTCAAATTCCGCTTTGAGCTTTTCGGTGTTTTTAAATATTCGCTTCGCCATAAAAAGCGGCACTGTCGGCGAGCAGAAACGCCTGAACTCGTCGGGTGATATAATGCCCTTGCTTTTTCCGAACGCGTCCAAAAGACCTATCGTCGCGGTGCCCTGACCTGTGTAATCGGTCAGGGACAGCAGTTCAAAGCCGCCCATTTTACGCGTTCTGAGCGCCGCCTCGATATCCTCCTTATACATAAGTGCGGCGAATTTTCCGGACGCGCGGACGTATTTTTTCAGCTTGTGATACACGCCCTTTTCAACCATAGAGCGCTTTATAACGTCAAAATTCAGCGGCACGAGATTGCCCGTGTAATCATTCGCGCCGTCGACATCGGGATAAACGCAGTATTGACCGACCTCAAACGACACAACGGGCGCGGGAGTGTCGGCAACGGCGTCGTCGTATGTGATTTTCGTATGCTCCGAAACCACGTCGTGGAACACCTGAAGCCGCACGCGGTGACCGTATGTCTCGAACGCGCACAAATAGTCCTCGCAGGGTGAGAGCGGGTGGTCAAAATTTGACGTCAGCGTGTATAACCGCCTATCGTCGACCGCCTTTATCTGCGTTGTAATATCCTCAAGCATTTCAAAATCGCCCAGAAGCTCGTTGCCGTTAGAGAACATAATAAACGACGGGTGATTGCCGTAGGCGCGCGAAATGTTGAGCGCTTCGGCGGTATAATACGCGCGGTGTATAGGGTCGCTTCCCGTGTCCAGGGCGCACACGTCCTCGTTAAGCCACAGGGGCATTTCCGCAAGCACGTAAACACCTGTTATATCCGCAGCCAAAAACGCGTTATTCGGCGGACACCACGCGTGAAAGCGAATGTGATTTAAGCCGTATTCCTTAACTCGGCGCATAACCGTAAGCCATTCATTCAAATCCGTCGGCGGATAGCCGGTATCGGGATAAATCGCGCAGTCGACAGTGCCGCGCAAGGAAATCGGATGACCGTTTAATATAAACTCCTTGCCCTTGACCTCAACGGTGCGCATACCGAAAATTTCGCTTTTAACATCCGTCACGCCGCCGCATTCATAGGTCACCTTCATAGTGTAGAGCGCGGGATTGAACTCGTCCCAATATTCTATGTTCTTGCCCATGGGGTATTCGACGCGCTCAACCTGCCTGCGGTTATAAAGCACCGCGCTGTGCTTTACGGGCTTTAAGCGCTCGCCGTTCGGCGCGGTTACATCCAATGTAAGCTTTGCCGCCCGCCTGTCATCGGGCTTTTTGCAGTCGGAATCTAAGGTAATCTCGGCAAAAACCGATTTGACGTCCGGATACAGACGGACAGAGGCAATATTAAACACATTCTCCTCCCAAAGCTCTATGCGTCCTATAATTCCGAGCCATATCGATTGAGTGTCGGCACTGTAGCCGCTTGCCATACCGTCGATGTTAAGCAAATTTGAATTGTCAATACGGAGCGTAATGCGGTGACGTCCCGCGGTCAGTACGCCTGAAAGGTCGTAAATATGCGGCGCGGAAAGCTCAATTATTTCGCGTCCCACGCTCTTGCCGTCAATCCAAAGCCGCGACGCGATATTAACGCGCTCCAAAAACAGCTTTACACTTTTGCCCGTTAAATCCTCCGTTTCGATTTCGCGTTCAAGCCAAAGCGCGCCAATATAATTGTACTTCGGAACAAGCGAGCGCACCGACTCGCGCGAAAGATAGGAGAACGCCTTACAACGTTCTCCTATCTTATTATCGCAGGTCGAGCCGGGAAGCGAAAAGCCGCCGTTTTTCAAATCCCTTTGATAAAATTTTTCGCGGATTCCGACATTATTTTCGTCGGTTTCGTATCTCCATTCGCCCGATAAATCAGTTACTTTCATTTTCCACCTCGTATTTTAAACGTATCAAATCTTGGTGCGAAGCGTCGAAGCCAAGACCTATGTTTATGTATTTCATCGCCTTTTCACGGTTGCCTTTCCCGTAATTTCCCAACGCCGCCATATGAGCGCAGTGCGCCTTGTTCTTCGCGTCAAGGTCGGCGTCGAATATATCGAAATCGGGGAGTGAAACGGCAAAATAGTCGATTTTTGTTTTATCGCTTATGTGTTGTTCGCCGTAATCGATAAGCCGGTTAAACATTGACATAGCCTTTTTCTCGTTGCCGAGCCGGCGCTCCGCCATAGCTTGATAAAAGTACATCTCCGGCGGGCGGTCGTTGTAATATTTCGCGTCCGACAAGTCCTCCGAGCCGCGCGCCGCCTTTTTAAAATATTCGTTAGCCTTTATAAGGTCGATGTTTTTGTACACCTCGCCGAGGTAGAAATACACGTCGTTGTCGTTTTCGGTAATCAGCTTGCCCTCGCCGAGATTTTCGGGGTAGGAGAGAGCGTTTGTAAGATATTTCGCCGCGTCCTCGTAATCGTTTTTCTCAAGTTGTTCGAGCGCAAGACCGATATTCGCGCGTTTGTACTGGCGCGTTATTTTGCCCTCGCCGCCTTCCCACGGGTGGAATTTGCGAATTTCCATTCCCTTGTACGCGCGCTCGAAATAGCGCTCGTCATTTAAAAGGGTCATAAACTCGACATACATATCATCGCGCCGGTCGACAAGCTCAAAATTATCAGCCATATCGCGAAGCCGCTTTTTAACGCTTACATTGAGCTTTTTGTAAAGCATATCAAGCTCGTAAAAAATCCGCGCGTTGTCGGGCGCGAGCCGAAACGCCTTTTCCATTTCGGCTTTTGCCCTGTCTTTGTCGGAGAGCTTGTTGTAATAGGCAACGGCGAGATTTCTGTGACAGTACGCGCTTATGCCGCCCTCGCCGATGGCAAGCGACATTTCCCAATATTTAACAGCCTGCTCAGCACAGCCTTTGTCGTAATAGAGGTTGCCCAAAAGATAGGGCGCGGTGAAATCACTCGGGTTTTTCTCTATGGCATAGCCTAAAATCTCGATTTCGGCAAGCCTGTTTGGGAAACACAAGCTCGCGTCACCGTTCGCCGCTATTTCAAGATTCGTTTCGCTGTTTGAATAATAGGCGATGTAGTAGTGAAGCATAGGGTTCGGAAGCTCGGAAATAAGCGCCAGCACCTTTGCCGCCTCATCATACAAGCCGAAGTTTTTATAATTCAAAGACAGCTCGATATAGTTTTGAACATCGTTTCGCATTAAAGTTGTAAGCTCGTTTAAAACCTTAAAATCATCGGTAAGTCTGTAAAGCTCGTATCTCGCGCCGAAATCGAGCGGGTCGATAAGCACGGTTTTATATGCCAAATCCTTCGCCTCGCCGTGTTTTCCGGTAATGCGCAGAAGTGATGTTTTTAAATTCAGCGCCTTTATATTGTGCGCGCCCTTTAATAGCGAGCGGCTCACGAAATCAAGCGCCTTATCGTACTGCTTTTTCGACGCGCAAATGCAGGCGAGTTGATAATATCCCTTGTCCTGCATTGCAGACGACCATACGGATTTGTAAAACGCGTCGTAAGCCTTATCGGTATCGCCGAGAATTTTAAGGACAAGACCGAGATTGTAATAAGGCTCGGTGTCATACGGATTCGGGTTTTTCCAAGTCGATTTTTTTATCGCCGCCTCAAAGCACACTTTTGCCGCCTCAAACCGCGCGTTTTTGTACAAATATTTGCCGTACCCGTTGTTAAGCCGTATATCGGTCGGATCGCGGCGAAGTCCCTCGCGGTAATAGTCCTCGGGAGAGTAGGTCGCGTGGCGGTATTGCTCGAGATGTGTTGCCGTTAAAAACAGCTCCTCAAGCGACGCTATATCCTCCGGCGCTTCCGCTGCTTCCGCCGGCGCGGGGGTTTCGATTATCTCATCACTCACGTCGGGCGTGTATTCGACAATTACATTGCCGTCCTCGTCCTTTACGGACAGGGTCAGAAATCCCTCGTTGTCGTCCGTAAATTTCACACTTTTTTTGAACGGGTTCGTCGGCGAAAGAGTTACGCTTTCACTTATGTATTCCTCTATCTCGCCGCAAAGCGTTATTGTAACGTCCATAAAGCGCGAGGCGTATACCGACGCTTCGGCGGTATCGCCGTCGGTTTCAAGGTTTATAATAACATCGCGGGTCGCGTTCTTTACCGCGCCGACATCCTTATACGGAATAAAATACTGCGTGAAGGTTTTCTCCTCATACGGCGCGATAAACGTGAAATCGGGCTGATTATCGGTGAATACTCCGGTCATAAGCTCTATATACGGCCCGTTTTCGTCCGTTAAATTCCTGTCCCACGCCTTGCCGAAATCGCCGCAGCCCCACGTCCATTGTTTTTTGCCGGGGGATATACGGTGGTCGGCGACGTGCAGAATGCCTGCGTTTTTGCCGTAGTCGTAGTTTCCGACAAAATCGTAATCGCTGTGATACGCCATATACGATGTCGGAACGGGGATATTTTTATAGCGCGAAATATCCACGCCCTCGCCGTAGTCGACCTTGTAATATGTGCCGGTGGCGATAGGGAATTTTGAAACGTCGCGCTTGCCGTGATCCATTACCGCGTGAACGTCGGGCGGGAAAATTGACTGTGTATTCTCGTTTACCGCGACAGCCGGATTTGCCCACCACAAAAACGTCTGCGGACGGTCGGTCGGGTTGTATATCTGCCCCTTTATCTCAAGATACGCGCATCCCGGGCGCAGAGTAAAGCCCGTCATACCCTTGGTGTGGTACATATTCTCGATTTCTCCGCACCAAACCGTTACGGAGCCGTCATCGTTTTCCTCGATGGCGCTTTCCACCGGGTCAAATGTCGACGGGCGGTGATGCTGCGGCCAGTTAAACTCTATTCCGCCCGAAACCCACGGGCCCGCGAGTCCCACAAGGGCAGGCTTTATGACCTCGTTATGATACACCGCGTCATAACCGTTTGTCTTGTCGTATATGCGGTGAATTTTTCCGCCTATCTCCGGCAAAATCATAACCGACAAATATTCATTTTCAAGAAAAATTGCTTGATAGTCCTTGTCCGTTTTCTCGTCGGATATTTTGTCCGTCACCGGATGCGGATACACCCGTCCCGAGCTTCCCTGATACACCCGCTTATCGAGAAACATAGGTATGGGCGACGGTTCTCCCGCCTCATAAGTGGGAATGTTTACAATTTCTTCGCGTACAATAACCTTGCTCATAGTGAAAATCCTTTCCGAAAATTTTGTTAAATACAGTATATAACCAAACGCGCAATTATGCATTAGTTAAAATTGCTTAAAAATACAAAATTATTGCTCTTTTTGCTTGATTGTCAGGGACAGCTGTGGTAAAATAATTTCGGTATTACGAAAAAACGGGAGGCGGATTATGAACGAAAGCGAGCTTGATATACAAAAAAAATCGCGGTGGATAAGCGCCGCACTGTCGGATAACGCGGTAAGGAGCGGATTTTATTTTACCGAGGCGGGCGAGTTTTTCGCGGACGAAAATTACTACGCGCGCCGTGACGGACGCGATGATTTCCTCTTGCTTTACACCCAAAGCGGCGAGGGCACGGTGAAAACAAGGGACAGGCAGTTTGCCCTGAAAAAGGCTCACGCGGTGATAATCGACTGCTCCGAATATCACGAGTATTCGTCAAACGGCTCTTGGGATTTTTATTGGGCGCATATAAAGGGCGGCGGTGTAAAAGCTATGGCGGGCTCGGTATTAAACCGCGAAATTGCGCCTTACGATGATGAGGAATTTCAAAATCTTCTTGAAAAAATCTTAAATATCGGCGCGGACATAAAGCGCCAATACGAAACGGGTCTTGCGATACACACGATATTATGCCGCCTGAACGCGCATAACGGCGCGGAAACGGAGTCCGACGCAGCTGAAAAAATGAATGCCGCAGTTAAGTTTATAGAGGAAAACTGCGCCGCGCAAATAACGGTCGACGATATGGCGGAAGCCGCGCATATGTCAAAATATCATTTTATACGGCGGTTCAAAAAATACGCGGGAGTTACCCCTTACCGCTATCTGATAAACTGCCGCGTCAATATTTCAAAGGCGATGCTCAGGCAGACAGACCGAAGCGTTTCCGAAATTGCCGAAAAATGCGGCTTTCTCGACGACAGCAATTATATATACCGCTTTAAAAAATACGTTGGTCAAACACCGTCGCAGTACAGACGTGATTTTATATGACGTTTGGGGCAATTTATGTTTGACTAACTCAATATAAAATGCTATAATTAACATAACTAACACAGAATGGAGAACTGATATGTGGGCATATAACAGTGTATTTTATCAAATTTACCCGCTTGGACTTTGCGGCGCGCCATTTGAGAACGACGGAGTATGCGAGCATCGTATATTAAAGGTTTTGGATTGGTCGGAGCATATACGCGATCTGGGCGCGGACGCGGTTTATTTTTCGCCCGTGTTCGAGTCCGACACTCACGGCTACAACACGCGCGATTATAAAAAAATCGACTGCCGTCTTGGAACGAACGACGATTTTAAAACAGTTGTTAAGGATTTGCACGAAAAGGGCATACGCGTTGTTTTGGACGGAGTGTTTAATCACGTCGGACGCGGATTTTGGGCATTTCGGGATGTTTTGAAAAACCGCGAAAATTCGGCGTATAAAAATTGGTTTTATATTGATTTCAACTCAAACTCAAACTACAATGACGGACTATGGTATGAGGGCTGGGAAGGCAATTACGACCTTGTCAAGCTGAACCTCGGCTGCGAGGAGGCTGTGTGTCATATATTGGATGCCGTAAAATACTGGATTGACGAGTTTGACATAGACGGTCTGCGGCTTGACGTGGCATACTGCTTGAGTCACGAGTTTTTAAAGCGTCTGCGCGCGTACACCGACACGCTTAAAAGCGACTTTTTCCTTGTCGGCGAGCTTCTGCACGGCGATTACTCGCAGTACGTAAACGACAGCGAGCTGCACAGCTGCACAAATTATCAATGCTACAAGGGCATATATTCGAGCTTTAACTCGATGAATCTTTTTGAGATTATCCACTCGCTTTTACGTTTCTTCGGACCGGAGCAGTGGACAACGCTCAAGGGAAAGCATTTGCTGAATTTTGCCGATAATCACGATGTGACAAGAATAGCGAGCATTTTAAACGAGCCGCACCATCTTCCGCTCGTATACGCGCTGATTTTCGCAATGCCCGGAATCCCGTGCGTGTATTACGGCAGCGAGTGGGGAGAGAAGGCGGAGAAAAGCCAGGGCGACCCCGCGCTGCGTCCGGCGATAGATAAACCCAAGGAAACGGAGCTTTGCGAGTATATCTCAAAGCTTGCCGAGGCGCATAAAAACAGCGACGCGCTGTGTAACGGCAGCTTCAGAAGCGTGGTTTTGCAAAACACGCACTGCATTTTTGAGCGAAAAACCGACAGTGAACGGGTGCTTGTCGCGATAAACGCCGGCGGCGAAAGCACGGAGTGCCATTTTGACGCGGGCTGCGGTATGGCGGTCGATTTAATCAGCGGCAAGACGCACGATTTCGGCGGCGGCTCGATATTGCCGCCGTACTCGGCGCAGTATTGGAAAACAGAGAGATAAGCGAAATTTTTAAGAGGTTGTATTATGGAATTATACGGACTTGGCAATAACAAAAAGAAAAAAAGAAAGCTTTGGCTTATACCCGTGTGTATCATAGCGGCGCTGCTGCTTGCGGTGTTCGTTTTGGGGATAATATTAAATATTACGAACGCCGACAGGGAAAGCATAGTCGCGGCGGTCGAGGAAAACACGGAGCTGAAACAGCAAATAGCGGAGCTTGAAGAGCAGGTTGAGAGCTTGCAGGCGGAAAACGCGGAGCTTAACACGCAGATTGAGGCGCTTCCGACGCCGGAGCCGACGATTGAGCCGACGGATGAGCCGGAAACCAGCGCGTCGCCACAGCCTACGCCGACAAGCGGCGGAACCCCGAGGGGATAAATTATTTATTGGCATCGGCGGGGACATCTGATAGAATTATATTATATAAAATAAATATGGGGATGATATTGTGATTTTAAAGAAAATACTTTCAGCGCTTTTAAGCGCGTCGGTTATTATGACGGCGGGCGCGGCATTCGGCGTTTCCTCGTTTGCGGAGGACGAGAGCGAGCTGTTTTATGAAACCTACGATATGACGGAGGTTGAGCCTGACGGCGAAAACGGCGTTGTTTTGGAGGTCGAGGTACCCGATGGCGATTACACCGTTACCGTGACGACGGGCGGCGACGCCGAGAGCGACGCGAATATTTACATAAACGGCGGCGAGCGCGTAAGAGCGTATACGCTCGCGGCGGGTGAAACGCAGGAAAACGAGCAGGCGGTTGTGCCGCTTGACGGTATGATTACAGTTCAAATTTTGGGTGAGAATCCTATGGTTACGGCGATTGAGATAGAACAGCTCGAAAACAGAACCGAGCCGGGCGAAAAGCTGACGATATATATCGCGGGTGATTCGACCGCGCAGACTTATAATTATACAAGCGTATACCCGCAAACCGGTTGGGGACAGGTATTTGCCGAATGCTTCACGGATGATGTCATTGTCGAGAACCGCTCGATGGGCGGACGCAGCTCGAAAAGCTATAACAACGACGGCAGACTTGATAAAATTTTAACCGAATTAAAGCCGGGCGATTATGTGTTTATCCAATTCGGCATAAACGACGGCGCGGTTGAAAAGCCGGAGCGCTATATCAGCGTTGAGGACTACAAAACGCTTATAACCGATAAATACATCGGCGAAACCGTAAAGCGCGGCGGAATACCCGTGCTTATGACGGCAACGGCGGCATCGTGGTGGGACGAGGAAAACGAGTGCTTCAGCGAATCGAGAGCCGACTATGCCGACCCGACGCGCGAGCTTGCGGAGGAGCTTGGAGTTAATTTTATAGACATTAACAGAATTATGACCGACGAGTGGAATTCTATGGACAAGGATGACGTACTCGCGGGATATTTCATATGCGAGCCGCTTGAAAGCAAGGCATATCCGACCGGCACGGACGACCACACGCATTTAAAGGCGTTGGGTGCAAGACGCGTCGCGGGTCTTATCGCAGACGCGATTCCCGAATGTGTTCCGGAGCTTGCGGAGTATCTTGCGGATGATGAAACAGTGTTTTCGGATATTTCCGGTCACTGGGGCGAGGAGTATATAACCGCGCTTGCTGAGGCGGATTTAATCGACGGCGACGAAAACGGCAAATTCAATCCCGACGGCACGGTTACAAGAGCGGAGCTTTTGAAAATGGCTATGGACGCGGCGGGCATCGCATCTCACGCGTACCGCGAGGACGAGTGCCTTGACGCATCGAACGATGATTGGTACTGCTATTATTTGCAGGGCGCGCTCGATAAGGATATAATACCGCAGGCTATGATAGCTGACTGCGAAAGCGAGTCGGTTACGAAAGTGCTTTCGGAGGCAACCGAAACCGCCGAGGCGGTTACCGCGGACGTGACCGTTTATACGGGTGATTTCGACGGCGATACCGCAATCACGCGCGAGGAAACCGCGGCAATTGTTATGAACTGCTTCTCTTACGCGCTCAAAAACGCGGATTCTCCGACAGAGGTTGCGGCGGACGCGGATTACGCGTTTTCCGACAGCGACATATACGAGGAGTATATTAACGCGGTCGACACAGCGTATTCATACGGCTTGGTGAACGGAATGGGCGACGGAACATTCAGTCCCAAGGACAGTCTTACACGCGCACAGGCGGCGGCGATAATAAGCCGTCTGGCGGATTTGTTAAAATAAATTACATAAATGAGGTAGGAAAATGAGATTTAAAAAAACAGCGGCAACGCTTTTGAGCTGCGCTTTGACGTTTGCCGTATCGGCAAACGCGCTCGCGGCAAGTTTTACGGATATTTCCGGTCATTGGGCGGAGGATACCATAATCGCTCTCGCCGACGGCGGCGTGGTAAACGGCGTTACGGAAACCGAATTTCAGCCTGATGAAAAGGTTACTCGCGCGGAATTTTTAAAAATGGTAATGAACGCTGTGGGTATTGAAACGGTCGAGTACAGATACGGCGAATGTCTTGAGGTGAAATCGGACGATTGGTTCGCGCCGTATGTGCAAAGCGCGCTTGATAAGGGAATTATGCCGTCGAATATGATAACCGGCTACACCGTCGAGGTGGTAACCGACGAGGACGGCTCGACACGCGCGGTATACGGCGGCGCGTTTAACGGCATACTGCCGATAACGCGCGAGGAAATGGCGGTTATGACGCAATATATGTATCAGTACACCAGAAACGCGAACACGATGAAGGATATGGAAGGCGCCTCGGAAATGCCCTTTACCGATGTCGGCGACATAAGCGGATGGGCGTATGAAACCGTCAAGCTCGCGTACGCGCAGGGATTTATCGACGGAATGGACGACGGCACATTTTCGCCGACAGCTACCGCGACACGCGCGCAGGCGGCGATTATAATAAGCCGTCTTATGGCAAAGTAAGGGGTGACAATTATGTTCAGTAAAAAGGCTATGAGAATTATATGTATAGTTATCGCCGCGGGTATGATTTTTACTGTCGGATCGTCTATTTTGTCGTTGTTCGGCATATTCTCTTAAAGCGCGGAATATTAAATTAACAGAAAGGTATTTCGGTTGCTGTGCAAACGAAAAAATGAGGTGTTTATAAAATGAATTTGGCAATTATTTATTATAGTGAAACAGGTCATACCCAAACAAAGGGCGAGCAAATCGCTGAAGGTATGAAAAAGCAGGGCGCGGAGGTTCGTATGTTCAATTTAAAGGACGGACAGCCGGATAAGGAGTACATAGAAAGCTGCGCGGGCATAGTGTTCGGAACGCCGACATATTATGCGAGTACCTGTTGGCAGTTGAAAAAATTCTTTGACGCGGACAGCAGCGGCATAAAGCTTGCCGGCAAGCTCGGCGGCGTGTATGCCACGGCGAATTGGGCGCAGGGCGGCGCGGACGTCGCAAACCTTACGATAGTCGGTCATATGCTCGTTAAGGGTATGCTTGCGTATTCAAGCGGCGGCGAGTACGGAAAGCCGATAGTTCATCTGGGACCTACGGCGCTTGTAAACGAGGCGGATTGCTTTGATAATTCAAAGGAGCTGTTTGAAATTTACGGCGAAAGATTTGCAAAGAAAGCAAAAGAATTGTTTGATTGATATGATAAAAATGCCGCGCCTCGGGCGCGGCATTTTTTACGGAGTAAATTTTGCCGTTCTTGTAATTTTCGTTGCCGCATAATAACATCAAAAATTGTTGCAAAGAGCGCGAAAGTATGGTAGAATAATGCAAAAGGAGAAATTGTGACAATGGATAAAAATGAGTATATAAGTAACAGCTTCGGCATTTGCGATGAGGTATTGAGCCTTGTCGATGCCGCGGAGGAAGAAATTCGCCCGCAGTTTGCGGCGATTGACGAGCGTGCGCAGATAAATCAGATGAAGGTGATGAAAGCGTTCGCGGACAACCGCGTGTCCGACGCGCACTTTGCCGAAACCACCGGTTACGGTTATGACGACCTCGGCAGGGATACGCTCGATAAGGTATACGCCGATATTTTCGGCGCGGAGGACGCATTGGTGCGCCACAGCTTTGTGAACGGCACGCATACTATTTCCACAGCGCTTTTTGCGGTTTTGCGTCCCGGCGACACGCTTATGCCGGTTACCGGAAAGCCGTATGACACGCTTGAAGAGGTAATAGGCATAAGCGGAAACGCCGGTAACGGCTCGCTTAAGGATTTCGGAGTTAAGTATGCGCAGGTTGATTTAAAGCCGGACGGCGGCGCGGATTTTGCGGCGATAGAGGAAAACGTGAAAAAATACAAGCCGCGCGCGGTTATGATTCAGCGCTCCAAGGGCTACGACAGCCGTCCGACGCTGTCGGTTGATGAGATAGGGGATATAATCGCGGCGGTTAAGGCGGCAAATCCCGACACAATCTGCATGGTTGACAATTGCTACGGTGAGTTTGTCGATGATAAGGAGCCGACCGAGGTCGGCGCGGATCTCGTTATGGGTTCGCTTATCAAAAACCCCGGCGGCGGTCTTGCGCCGTCGGGCGGCTATATAGTCGGCAGAGCCGACTTAATCGAGCTTTGTGCCTACCGCTTTACATCGGTGGGAATAGGCAAGGAGTGCGGCGCGTCGCTCGGATTTAACCGCGCGATGTATCAGGGTTTGTTTTTCGCGCCGCACGTTGTCGCGCAGGCGGTTAAAACCGCCGTTTTGTGCGCGGCGGTATTCGAGCGGCTGAGATATGCCGTCGAGCCGTCGAGCAAAGCCGCGCGTCACGACATAATACAGGCTATCCGCTTCGAGAGCGAGGACAAGCTCACGGCTTTTTGCCAAGGCATACAAAAGGGCGCGCCGATAGACAGCTTTGTCACCCCCGAGGCGTGGGATATGCCGGGTTATCAGGATAAGGTTATAATGGCGGCGGGCGCGTTTATTCAGGGCGCGTCGATAGAACTGTCCGCGGACGGACCGATTCGGCCGCCGTATACCGCTTTTATGCAGGGCGGGCTTACGTATGAATCGGCGCGGCTCGGCATAGCGGCGGCGGCGCAGCGCGTATACGATATCGATAACGGCAAAAGGAGAGGCATATGAGTATAAACAACAAACAAAATGTGCGCTGCCCGAAATGCGGACAGCTTAACGATATTACGGTTTGGAACTCCATTACCGTAAAGGACAGTCCGGATTTGAAGGAGGATTTGTTAAAGGGCAGGGTCAATATTTTCAGATGCTCCGTTTGCGCGCACACGGCAATAATGCCGACTCCGCTTTTATATAACGACGAGGATAAAAAGCTGATGATTTCCTTTTCGCCCTGCGATGACCCGCTGAAAAAGGATAAGCTGTACAGCGAGATTAAAAGCTCGTCAAAAGCGTCCGGAGAGCTGAAGCGGTTCGAGGGATATAATCTGCGGTTTGTAACCGATTTTAACGCGTTTTTGGAGAAAATTTTGATTTTCGATTTGGATTTGAACGATAAGGTTATCGAGGTCATAAAATTTATGATACTGTCGCAGGAAATTGAAAAATCGAATCGTAGAGTATGCCGTTTCGGCAAGATGGACGGCGGTGTTATGGAATTTATGATACACGACAGCGAGGAAAATCAAATTTACACATCACAGGTACCGAAAGAAACCTATGACACTTTGTGGAAAAGCCTGCGCGATTCGGGCGTAAAGCCCTACAGCTTTGATTGGGAAATTGTGGACGGCGCGTATGCCGGCAGGCTGTTAAACGGATTTAACAATAATAAATAAGGTCAAAAAAAGAGTCTGCGGTTCTGTCCGCAGACTCCTTTTAAATTATTAAACCTCTTCGATAATCGGTAAAATCATTGGATTGCGTTCGGTTTTGTTGTAAATGTATTTTGATACCGCCGATTTTATCGCCGATTTCATAGTAGACCAATCATAATTTTTCTTATCAAGGCATCTGTCGAGTGTTTCCTCAACAACATACTTAACTCCGTCAATCAGATTTTCCGCCTCGCGTACATAGACAAATCCCCTCGAAATGACATCCGGCGGAGATATAAGCTTATGCTCGCTGCGCGATATGGTTATTATAACGATTATCAAACCGTCCTCGGAGAGAAGCTTTCTGTCGCGCAAAACTACGTTTCCGACGTCGCCGACGCCCAAGCCGTCAACCAATATTTGACCCGCTTGCACTGTTCCCGTAACCTTCGCCGACGATTTATCCATTTCCAAAACGGAACCGTTTGAAAGAACGAATATGTTCTTTGACGGTATGCCGATTTTTTCGGCGAGCTGCTTGTGCAAAACAAGGTGGCGGTGTTCGCCGTGGACGGGAATAAAGAACTTCGGCTTTACCAGCGAAAGCATCAGCTTTAATTCCTCCTGACAGGCGTGACCCGAAACGTGTACCTCCGCGAGGGATTTATATATAACCTCCGCGCCAATCTTGAACAGCTCGTTTATAACCGAGGAAACCGATTTCTCGTTTCCGGGAATAGGGGTGGCGCTTAAAATTATAAGGTCGTTTTTGGTTATTTCAACCTTTTTATGGTCGGAAAACGCCATACGCGTAAGCGCGCTCATTGGTTCGCCCTGCGAGCCTGTCGTTATCAAAACAAGCTGGTTGGGACGGTACTTTTTGATATTGTCGATAGGAATTAAGACACCCTCCGGCACCTTTAAATATCCCAAAAGTATGGATAATTCAACAATATTTTCCATACTTCTTCCCGATACCGCAACTTTTCGTCCGTTTTTGACCGCCGCGTCTATAATTTGCTGAACGCGGTGTACATTTGAGGCGAAGGTCGCAACGATAATGCGCTTGTTGCAGTTTGCGAAAATCTGCTCGAATTTCTCGCCGACCGAGCGTTCGCTCATAGCGTATCCCGGGCGCTCAACGTTCGTGCTTTCCGACATAAGAGCCAAAACTCCCTCTTTTCCGAGCTGACCCAAACGCGCAAGATCGATAACGTCGCCGACAATGGGCGTGGTATCGATTTTGAAATCGCCTGTATGAACCACCATTCCGACAGGTGTTTTTATCGCGAGCGCAACGGAATCGGCGATGGAATGGTTTGAATGAATAAACTCAACCTTGAAAAATTGCCCTGCCGTTATCACACTGCCCGGCTTCGTTCGAACGAGCTTGCAGCGCGACAAAAGATTATGCTCTTTGAGCTTGTTTTCTACCAAGCCGAGCGTAAGCCGCGTACCATAAACGGGAACGTTTATGGATTTTAAAAAGTACGGCAGTCCTCCGATATGATCCTCGTGTCCGTGAGTGAGGAAGATACCGCGAATTTTTTGGTAATTGTTTTCCAGATATGTGATGTCGTTTAATACCAGGTCAACGCCGGGCATATCATCATCCGGAAAGGACATACCGCAGTCCACTAAGATAATCTCGTTTCCGTACTCGAAAACGGTCATATTTTTGCCGATTTCGTCAAGACCTCCAAGTGGTATGATTTTTAGTTTTTTAGCCTTTGACAAATTATTACCTCCGTTTTTATTTATTTCCGAACACAATTACAACATTATTATTATAACACATTCAACGCGATATAGTCAAGTCGTCGGACAAATATTTTACATATTTGAAGCCGCGCCGATGTAAAGCAAGTATAAAACGCTTCGGTTGTTGACAAAATGATTTTGGGGTGGTATAATATTATCATCAAATACCCCCACGGGGTAGGAGTATAAGAGGAGGTATCAAATGAAAGAGAAATATAATATCAGCGGTATGAGCTGCGCTGCCTGCTCCGCGAGAGTGGAAAAAAGCGTCGCCGCTTTGGACGGCGTCAGCGAGGTTTCGGTAAATCTGCTAAAAAACAGTATGGTCGTAAGTTATGACGATGCCGCGCTCACATCCGGCGACATAATCGCGGCGGTCACCGGCGCGGGCTACGGCGCGGCGCTTGACCGAGCGAAAAAGCAAGCCGAAGCGCAAAAAACAGACGGCGCGGATGAATATAAAAAAATGCGCGCAAATCTGATATGGACATTTGTGTTCGCCGTACCGCTGTTTTATTTGTCAATGGGGCATATGATGGGTTGGCCTCTGCCGGAATTTGTTCACGGCGCAAAGCACGCGATAGTGTTCGCGTTGACACAGCTTTTATTGCTGATTCCGATAATTTTCATCAACGCAAAATACTATAAAACTGGCTTTAAAGCGCTTTGGCGGCGGTCGCCGAATATGGATTCGCTTATATCGCTCGGCTCGGGCGCAGCGGTCGTGTACGGCGTTTACGCGATGTTCAAGATTGCCTACGCGCTCGGATACGGCGATTTTGAAACCGTCGGGACGTTTATGCACGATTTGTATTTTGAAAGCGCGGGTACAATATTGGCGCTTATATCGCTCGGCAAATTTTTCGAGGCGCGCGCAAAGGGACACACAACCGATGCGATAAACAAATTGTTAAATCTCGCGCCGAAAACGGCGGTCGTGCTTCGTGACGGCAAAGAGGTTACGATACCCGCGGAGGATGTGGAAAAGGGCGATATTGTGATAGTTAAAGCGGGCGAGAGCATACCGGTGGACGGCATAGTGACAGATGGCGCGTCAGCGGTTGATGAATCGGCGGTTACGGGTGAGAGTATGGCGGTTACGAAAAAGCCGGGCGATAAGGTGATAGGCGCGACGATAAACAAGAGCGGCTATTTCAAAATGCGCGCGACAAACGTCGGCGATGAAACAACTCTGTCGCAGATAATACGGCTTGTCGACGAGGCTACAAGCTCCAAAGCGCCTATAGCAAAGCTCGCGGATAAGGTGTCGGGTATTTTTGTGCCGATAGTTATCGCGATTGCCGCCGTTTCGGCGATTGTGTGGCTTATCGCAGGACAAACGGCGGAATTCGCCCTTTCTATGGGCATATCAGTGCTTGTGGTTTCTTGTCCCTGCGCGCTCGGACTCGCAACGCCCACGGCGATAATGGTCGGTACCGGAAGAGGCGCGGCAAACGGAATATTGATAAAATCCGCCGAGGCGCTTGAGGTGGCGCATTCGGTAAAAACGGTAATTTTTGACAAAACAGGAACCATAACCGAGGGCAAACCCTCGGTTACGGATTTGATTGCCGCGGAGGGGACAGATAAAGGCGAGTTTTTAAAAATCGCCGCAAGCATAGAAAAGCTGTCCGAGCATCCGCTTGCAGACGCCGTTGTCGAGGCGGCGGGAGATACCCCGCTGTATATCGCGTCGAATTTTAAGCAAATTCCGGGGCGCGGCATAACCGCATCTCTCGGGGATAAGGTGTATATGGCGGGTAATTTGCGTATGATGACGGAATTCAGTGTCCCCACAGGGGATTTTTCAACCCGTGCGGAAGCGCTTTCAAACGACGCCAAAACGGTTATGTATTTTGCCGAGGGCACAAGACTTTTAGGTATAATAGCGGTTGCCGACACGGTGAAACCGACATCAAAGGCGGCGGTCGACCGCCTTCACGAGATGGGAATAAAGGTCGCGGTGCTTACGGGGGACAATAAAAAAACAGCCGAGGCGATATGCCGCCGCGTCGGTGCGGACAGCGTAACGGCGGAGGTTTTGCCGCAGGATAAGGAAAGGGAAGTTCGCCGTATGCAGGAGAGCGGCGCTGTCGCGATGGTAGGCGACGGCATAAACGACGCTCCCGCGCTCGCCCGTGCCGACGTGGGTATCGCCGTAGGCGCCGGAACGGATATCGCGATTGATTCGGCGGATATAGTTTTAATGAAAAACAGTCCGCTCGATGTTGTCACGGCGATAGAGCTTAGCAAGGCGACGATAAGAAACATTAAGCAAAATTTGTTCTGGGCGTTTTTCTATAACGCGGTAGGAATACCCGTGGCGGCGGGATGCTATTACGCCGCGTTCGGACTTAAAATGAACCCGATGATAGCGGCGCTCGCGATGAGCTTCAGCTCCGTGTTCGTTGTAACGAACGCGTTACGGCTCAGGTTTTTCAAACCAAAGAGCGCTGCGGAAAACGTAAAATGTTCCGATACGGAATGTAATATAAAAGCCGAAAACGGCGGAAAAGGAGAAGTGAAAAATATGAAAAAGAAAATGGAAATTAATGGTATGATGTGTGAGCATTGCGTAAAGCACGTTACCGACGCGCTTGCGGCGGTTGACGGAGTAGACGCGGTCGAGGTAAGTCTTGAAAACAAGCGCGCGGAGATAACGGGCGCCGCATCGGACGAGGCACTCAAGGCCGCGGTCGAGAACGCGGGTTATAAGGTGAAAGGAATTGAGAGCGTATGAGAGCGGACAAGGACAGCGTTATAAGGAAGATTAAAATAGCGCGCGGACAGCTTGACGGTATTTTGAAAATGGTCGACGACGACCGCTACTGCGTGGATATTTCAAATCAGATTTTAGCGACGCAGGCACTGTTAAAAAAGGTCAATCAAGAGGTAATGCGCGCGCATATAGAGGGGTGTGTAAAAGAGGCGCTCAACTCCGACGAGGAAAATCCGAAGATTACGGAAGCGCTTAATTTGATTGAAAGAATGATATAAAATCAAAAACCGACGCCAAAACAGCGTCGGTTTTTGATTTGCAATATTAAATTATTTGGCGGTAGAATTCTTCGGAACGGTTTCCCAATCCTTTAAGAATCTGTCGATACCCGAATTTGTAAGCGGGTGATGGAGCATTTGCTCAAGCACCTTAAACGGAACGGTCGCAATATTCGAACCCGCGCGCGCCGCGTCGATTACGTGGATGGGGTGTCTTATACTCGCGGCAATGATTTCGGTTTTTATGTCGTGGAGCTTAAAGATGTCCGCGATTTCCTCAATCAAAATCATCCCGTTTGTGCCGATGTCATCAAGTCTGCCGAGGAACGGGCTAACA
>JAJPXA010000222.1 GCA_021205715.1 Bacillota bacterium | reverse complement strand
AACGGCAACCGGCACGGTTGATGGGTATATCGTCGACGCGCCGCGCGGAGATAAGGGCTTCGGATACTAACCGTTATTTTTCTGCGCCGAGCTTGGAAAAACATTCGCCGAGGCGGATGAGAACGAAAAAAACGCCGTGAGCCACAGAGGCAGAGCCTTGAGGGCGCTTTATGAAAAGGCGTTTAAATAAATATCAAACGAAAGGAAAAGAAATATGGAATTTTACAACGACACTTTTATGGAGTACCTTATAAAGAAAAAGAAGGAAACTAAGGATTGGGCATTTGTGGTTTTGCTCGCGGTTGCGGGAGTGGTATTCACCGCTCTTATGATTGCGGTGATGTTTTATATGGTTATCGCGGGTCAAGGCAGTATCGGAACGCCGCTCGGACTTGTAATCATCGCTTTCGCGTGGTACGGCGTATATCTTTTGGTTTCGATGCGAAATGTGGAGTATGAATACATTTTAACCAACAGCGCGATGGATATAGACAAGGTAATGTCGAAAAAGGGCAGAAAGCATTTGGTAAGCTGGGATTTTAAGGAAATAGAGATATGCGCGAACGTTGATGACGCGGAGCACAAATACGAGTATAACAATCCGCCGTCCAAGGTCTATGACCTTACCGGCGACAAATCGCGCGGCGGCGTGTATTTTGTCGATTACGAGTCGGAGGACGAGGGCAGAGTCAGAGTTCTGTTCCAGCCGACCTCGAAAATAATTGAAACGGCGAGAAAGTACAATATGCGAAAGATTTTTGTAATGTAATGTGGGAGATGAGTATATGAAGGCTTGTTACGCGCGGCAAATGCGCGATATTGACGCGTCCGCGTCGGCGGACGGGGGTATACCGAGCATTGTGCTTATGGAAAACGCGGCTCTTGCCTGTGTTGACGCGCTTTACGAGGATTTTGGCGATTTAAAGCATAAAAGCGCCGCAATATTCTGCGGCAAGGGCAACAATGGCGGCGACGGCTTCGCGATAGCGAAGCATCTGTACAACCGCGGGGTAAAGGTTTGCGTTTATTTGGTATGCGGCAACGATATAGCGGGCGACGCGAAAATCAACTTTGATATCATAAACCGAATGAATGTCGATATGGAGAACATAACGGACACATCGGGACTTGAGTATGTCGTTAAATCGTACGATATTGTGATAGACGCGATTTTCGGCACGGGTATGCGCGGAAGCGCGCGCGGCACGGCGGCGGAGGTTATCGATATTATAAACGATAACGCGAAATATATACTTTCGGTCGATGTTCCGAGCGGAATGAACAGTGATACCGGCGAGGTAGGCGACAGCTGTGTGCGCGCCGACAGAACGGTTACGTTCGCGGCATATAAAATAGGTATGTTCAAATATCCCGCCGCCGATTTTACGGGTAAAATCAGCGTCGCGGGCATATCCATACCCGATTATATAATAGAAAAGCAGGGGATAAGCGTAAATGTTATCGATGATGAATTTGTGCGCCGAAACTTCCCCAAGCGCCGCGATAATTCGCAAAAAGGCGATTACGGAAAGGTGCTTGTAATTGCCGGAAGCGTCGGTATGACCGGCGCGGCGTATTTGGCGTCACAGACGGCAATGACGATGGGGAGCGGCTTGGTGACGCTCGGCGTGTGCCGCTCGCTCAACAGCATATTGGAGGAAAAGACGACCGAGGTAATGACCATGCCGCTTGATGATGCGGACGGGCATCTAATATCATCCGCGGCGGATGATATTATACGCGCCGCAGACAAGGCGGATGCGGTGCTTATAGGCCCCGGGCTCGGCAGGAGCGATGATATAGCGGAGATTCTCGCCGCAGTGCTAAAGGCGTCGAGGGTACCCGTGATAATAGACGCGGACGGTATAAACGCGGCGGCGCGGGATATGGATATATTCAAGGACTGCGTGTGCCCGATAGTTTTCACGCCTCACGCTGTGGAAATGAGCAGGCTGTCGGGTTTTGACAAGGATTATATAGAAAAGAACCGATTTGAGGTATCTGCGGACTTTTGCGAAACCTACGGCGCGGCGCTTTTGTTAAAAGGACATCATACAATAGTAACAGCACCGAACGGTGAGCAGTATATTAATAATATAGGCAATTCGGGTCTTGCCACAGGCGGCAGCGGCGATGTGCTTGCGGGTATATTGGTGTCGCTTGCGGCGAGAGGCGTGGACGAAACTACAGCAGCGGCTATGGCGGCGCATATTCACGGCGCGGCGGGCGATGCCGCGCGCGATATATACGGAATAGAATCGGTTACGGCGGCTCGGGTGATGGAATGTATACCGGAAGCGCTGAAGCGGATATTGAGGACTGACGCGGACGGACGGTTGGAAGCCGTGCCGTATATTACAGGTTGAAAATGACCGCAAACTATGCTAAAATACGAAAAGAGGATGAGGGAAATGATAAGAAGATCGTGGGCTGAAATCGACCTTGACGCGGCGGCGCATAATATGCGCGGGATACGGAGGGTGACCTCCCCCAATGCCAAGGTTTTGGCGACGGTTAAAGCAAATGCTTACGGAAACGGCGTTTATGAGATGTCAAAGGTGTTTCTGGAAAACGGCGCGGATATGCTCGCCGTGGCAACGCTCGAGGAGGGCGAGGAGCTTAGGGGGCTGGGAATAGACGCGCCCGTGCTGATACTCGGAACGTGTATGGAGGATATGCTCGAGGGACTTGTCGACAGAGGCATAACCCCCAACATATATTCGTATGACAGAGCAAAACGACTGTCCGAGATTGCCGTAAAAAAGGGAAAAATCGTCAAAATTCATATCAAGCTTGACACCGGAATGGGCAGAATAGGCTACACAGTCGGCGAGGATAACGCCGAGGTCATTGATGAGATTTTAAAGATATCCGAGCTTAAAAATATAGAAATTGAGGGTATATTCTCGCATTTTTCAACCTCGGATGAGGCTGACAGCGCGTATACGAAGCTGCAATTTAAGCGGTTTATGAGCGTATGCTCCGCGCTGGAGGAGAGAGGCTTACATATTCCCGTCAGACATATTTGCAACAGCGCGGGAATAATGATGTATCCCGAAATGCACCTTGATATGGTGCGAGCGGGGATAATATCATACGGAATGTATCCGTCCGACGAGGTGGATAAGACGGTAATAGACTTAATTCCCGTAATGACGCTGAAATCAAGAATCACACATATAAAGACAACCGAGTCAAACCGCGGCATAAGCTACGGAAAAGAGTACATAACCGAGGCGCCGACGAAAATCGCGACGGTGCCTATCGGTTATGCCGACGGATACCTGAGAGGTATAGCAAATGGCGGCAGGATAATGGCGGGGGGAACCCCCGTGCCGATATTGGGAAGAATATGTATGGATCAATGTATGATAGACGTTACAAATGTCCATAATATAAATATCGGTGACGAAGTTATCCTGTTCGGACGCGAAGGCGTTACGATTGACGACGTGGCGCGGTGGCTCCACACCATCAATTACGAGGTGTCGTGCTGTATCAGCAGGAGAATACCGCGGGTTTATATAAAAAACGGGAAGGAAGTGAATATCACAGGTTATCCGGTGTAAACGAACACACGCAGAAAGGGGATCTGATTGCTTTGTCACTTAACAAAAAGACGCTTATTGAGGAACTTAAAAAAGGCTATGAGGAAATGGCTGAGATTAACGCCGCGCTTGCCGAGGAGGGAGTGGCGGCGGATAACGAGGCTCTTGAAAGATGTGAGGAAAAACTGACGGAGTGTGACTGAAAAGTGATTATAAAAAGAGGAGATATTTATTACGCCGATTTGAGTCCGGTGGTGGGGAGCGAGCAGGGCGGTATTCGCCCTGTTCTGATAATCCAGAACGACGTGGGCAACAAATACAGCCCGACCGTTATCGCCGCCGCGATTACGAGCAAGATAAACAAGGCGAAAATGCCGACGCATATCGAGCTTAGCGCGAGAGCGTACGGACTCAGCAAGGATTCGGTGGTACTGCTTGAGCAAATAAGGACAATTGACAAAAGACGGCTTCGCGAAAAGATAGGACATTTGGACGGGGACAGAATGACAAACGTAAACGACGCGCTGTATGTCAGCTTCGGATTGATATAACGCGCGGTATGTAAGATACATATACGATAAAAGGGAGCCGGCGCAATTTTACGCATCGGCTCCTTTGAATATAACCGCGGCTCAAGTTGAATTTACACCTTGAATTTTTTCGTGTTCATCAGCTTGTATTCGCGGTAAAAGCTTTCAATATCGTTTTGAGTTCTTACAATGACGGCATTTTCCGTTTTTCCCGTGGCGGGATTTTTAAAACCGATTGTTTTTTCGCCCGTGCATATATTCAATTCCATAATCACGTTTCTGTCGTCGCGTTCGGGGATATAGCTTTTGAAAAACATACGCCAAGCCTCCTTTTGATTATTCGGCGGTAATTAAAAGATATGCCGCGTTTTAAGATAATATGCGCAGCCGTATTTTTTGTGACGGAGCGGAAAATATAAAAAAATTCTACGGGAGAGTATACAC
>JAJPXA010000124.1:3743-4524 GCA_021205715.1 Bacillota bacterium | reverse complement strand
CGCACGCAGGTCAAGGACTGCAAGTCCTTGCGGAGCGCGAGGCGGAGCCTCGCATATATTACTCACCTAAACCCAAATTTATGTTTTGTATTAAATTTAAAACCGGAGGGAAAAATGGACGAAAGATTTTCGCGGACGGCGCTTTTAATCGGCGCGGATGGGCTGGAAAAGCTTAAAAATTCGCATATCGCGGTATTCGGCATCGGCGGTGTCGGCGGGTATGCCGTTGAGGCGCTCGCGCGCTGCGGCATCGGAAAATTCACGCTTGTCGACAAGGATATTATAGATATAACAAACATAAACAGGCAGATAATCGCCACATCGAAAACGGTCGGCAGACCGAAAACCGAGGTTATGCGCGAAAGGATTGCGGATATTAACCCCGATGCGGAGGTAAACGCGCGCCAATGCTTTTTTCTGCCGGAAAACGCGGATGAATTTGATTTTTCGGAATATACTTATGTGATAGACGCCGTTGATAACGTTACGGCGAAAATCGAGATAATAATGCGCGCCAAAGCGGCGGGAACACCCGTCATAAGCGCGATGGGCGCGGGCAACAAGATTGAGGCGTCGATGTTTGAGGTGTCGGATATTTATAAAACGCAGATGTGTCCTCTTGCGCGGGTTATGCGCCGTGAAATGAGGAAACGCGGAGTTGATAATTTGAAGGTCGTGTATTCGAGGGAAAAAGCGGCGGAGGTTGAAAAAATTCGTGACGGCGCGAAAATCGTTCCCGCGAGCATATCATTCGCGCCGCCGTCGGCGGGACTTTTAATCG
>JAJPXA010000124.1:0-3733 GCA_021205715.1 Bacillota bacterium | reverse complement strand
GCGGTAAAGGATATATTAAAAATCCGCGGCTGAGAGCTGCGGATTTTTGTATTATGCGGCGCAAAACGTTGAAATGATGTCCGAAAAATTCAAACTTCCGAAAAATTCAAACTGATGTATCGGGCGGACGGGATTTTTTCAAGCGCAAAAAAAGAGAATCAAGGCTTTTAGCGCTTGATTCTCTCAGGGAGGTTTATTCGTATTCCACTACATCTATCCATTTCATAAGGAAGTCCTTTTCGTTTTCCTTATGCTTTACAAGCTGCGACGCGGCTACTATCGGGAGCCAGGTCTGCACGTACTGCTTCGCGGTGTCGCTCTTTTTGCAGTAGGTGTTTAAGTACTTCTCGGCGATTTCGGTTTTGCCCTCAAGCGAGAACAGCAGATATGTTCTTGCCGCGTCCTCGCCGCCGTTGCCTTGCGTTGCGTGCGCCCAGTCTATCACGTACCACTCGTCATCGGGGGTTACGATGATGTTTGACGGATTGTAGTCGCCGTGGCAAATTTTGTTGTGCTTCGGCGTAGCCTCAAGTCTTGTGTTAAGCTCGTATCTTGTTGTCGCGTCAAGACCCGTTTCGGAAATTTTTCTTCTCATTTTGTCCTTGAGCTTCGTAAGAAGCGGTGAGGATTTCGACTGAATCTCAAGCTGTAAATCCACAAATCTTTCGATATACGCGTTTATCGCGTCCGCGTTGTCCTTGTTCTCCTCCATAAGCTGAGCGAGAGTTTTGCCCTCGATGAACTCGTTCACGATTGCCCATTTTCCGTCAATTTTCAAAACCTCAACGAATTTGGGAACCTTTAAGCCGGTTTCCTCGACTCTCGAATGGTTCAGCGCCTCGTTTAATATATCCGATGTCGAATATTCCTCGTTGAACAGCTTTATTATAACGTCGCCGTCGCGGTATATCTTCTTTGTCGGACGCTCCGCGATTATTGTGTCAAGTTTCATTGCGTTATCTCCTTTCTCTTATGCTTCCGGCGTGTAATCCTCGCCGTAATACGCCTTCAAATATATTTCCTTAATCTCGCTTATAAGCGGGTAACGCGGGTTCGCGCCGGTGCATTGGTCGTCGAATGCCGCCTCGCTCATTTCGTCAAGCGTCGCGAGGAAGTCCTCTTCTTTGATTCCGTAGTTGCGGATTGTCTTTTTGATTCCGATTGACTCCTTTAATTCCTCAAGCTTTTCGATAAGCTTTTCAAGCTTTTCCTCGTCCGTATTGCCGCCCAGGTTCAGGTAATCGGCAATTTCCGCGTATCTTGCGAGCGTGTGCGGATGGTCGTACTGTGAGAACGTGCCCATCTTTCTCGGCGTTTCGTCCGCGTTGAATCTAAGCACGTACTTGAGAACAAGCGCGTTTGCGATACCGTGCTGAATATGATGATACGCGCCGAGCTTGTGCGCCAATGAGTGGTTCACGCCGAGGAACGCGTTCGCGAATGCCATACCCGCCATAGTCGACGCGTTTGCCATTTTCTCTCTCGCTTCAACGTCGTTCGCACCGTTTGCGTAAGCTCTCGGGAGATACTCGAATATCAAGCCTATAGCCTCTTTTGCAAGGCCGTCCGTGAACTCGGTCGAAAGCATTGCCGCGTATGCTTCGAGCGCGTGCGACATAGCGTCGATACCCGACGACGCGGTAAGACCCTTGGGCATATTCATCATCATATCCGCGTCTATTATCGCCATATTCGGCAAAAGCTCGTAGTCCGCGAGCGGATATTTGAGTCCCGTCTGCTCATCCGTGATAACGGCGAACGGAGTAACCTCCGAGCCGGTACCCGCCGATGTCGGGATGGCTATAAACATAGCCTTTTCACCCATTTTCGGGAATGTGTAGACTCTTTTTCTGATGTCTATGAAGCGCATTGCCATATCTTGGAAGTCAGCTTCGGGATGCTCGTAAAGCACCCACATAATTTTTGCCGCGTCCATCGCGCTTCCGCCTCCGACGGCTATGATGCAGTCCGGCGCGAACGCGGTCATTGCAGCCGCGCCCTCCTTTGCCGACGCGAGCGACGGATCGGGAGCAACGTTGAAGAATGTGGTGTGCATAATTCCCATCTCGTCGAGCTTGTCGGTTATTGCCTTTGTATATCCGTTTTTGTAAAGGAATTCGTCCGTTACGACAAACGCCTTTTTCTTGCCGTAATACGCGCCCAATTCGTCAAGCGCTACCGGTAGACAGCCTTTCTTTAAATAAACCTTTTGAGGCGCTCTGAACCAAAGCATATTCTCTCTCCTTACAGCTACAGTTTTATAGTTTAACAGGTGCTTTACACCCACATTTTCCGATACCGAGTTGCCGCCCCACGAGCCGCAGCCCAGGGTAAGCGACGGAGCGAGCTTGAAATTGTAAAGGTCGCCTATGCCGCCGTGTGATGACGGAGTGTTTACAAGTATGCGGCAGGTTTTCATTCTTTCGCCGAACGCCGCAATCTTTTCGCCCTCGGTGGTTTCGTTTAAGTACACGCTTGACGTGTGACCGTAACCGCCGTCGGCGATAAGCTGCTCCGCCTTATCCATAGCGTCGTTAAAGTCGGACGCTTTGTACATCGCGAGTACGGGGGAGAGCTTTTCGTGCGCGAATTCCTCGGAAATATCGACGCTTTCAACCTCGCCGATAAGAATTTTCGTGTCTTTGTCAACGTCAACGCCCGCAAGTGACGCGATTGTCGCCGCGCTCTGACCTACAATCTTCGCGTTAAGCGCGCCGTTTATGATTATGGTTTTGCGAACCTTTTCGGTTTCGTCCGCGTTTAAGAAGTAGCATCCGCGCTTCGCAAATTCCTTTTTGACCTCGTCATATATGCTGTCGAGAACAATGACCGACTGCTCCGACGCGCAAATCATACCGTTGTCAAATGTCTTTGAGTGAATTATCGATGAAACCGCAAGCAGAATATCCGCCGTGTCGTCGATTATTGCGGGGGTATTGCCCGCGCCTACGCCGAGCGCCGGCTTGCCGGAGGAATAAGCGGATTTAACCATTCCGGGACCGCCGGTTGCAAGGATTGTGTCGCATTCCTTCATTACCATATTGGTAAGCTCGAGCGAGGGGATGTCAATCCACGCGATTATGCCCTCGGGAGCGCCGGCTTTAACAGCCGCTTCCAATACGATTTTTGCCGCCTCTATCGTTGACTTTTTCGCTCTCGGGTGAGGGCTGATTATGATGCCGTTTCTGGTTTTGAGCGATATAAGCGACTTAAATATCGCGGTCGAGGTCGGGTTCGTCGTCGGAATTACCGCCGCGATAACGCCTATCGGGTTCGCGATTGTCTGCGTGCCGTATGCCTTATCCTCCGCGACAACGCCGCAGGTCTTTGTGTTCTTGTATGCGTTATAGATATACTCGGCGGCGTAGTTGTTCTTTATTACCTTGTCTTCAACAACACCCATACCGGTTTCCTCAACCGCCATTTTCGCGAGCGGTATTCTCGCTTGTTTTGCGGCGATTGCCGCGGCTTTGAAGATTTCGTCAACCTGTTCCTGAGAATAGGATGCGAATTTCTTTTGAGCCTCTTTTACCTCTTTAAGCTTTTTTTCGAGCTTTTCGGGGGTATCTACAATATCATAGTTTGCCATATTTTATGCTCCTTTTTAATTGATTAGCGAATTTTGCGGTATGAACCGCGCTTGTTTGATTGCCGTGCCCGATGCCCTTTTGGGGTGGGTTTGATATTTTTTTAACAATCTATGTTAAAATTTTAACACACTATAGCCAATATG
>JAJPXA010000230.1 GCA_021205715.1 Bacillota bacterium | reverse complement strand
ATATAAAAACGAGGAAAAAATACTATGGAACAATCTATTTCAATTTTAATCGCGGACGACAATCAACAGCTTGCAAGAGATCTCGGCGACTACATAAGCGGCAAACAAAATCTTAACGTCGCGGCGGTTGTGCCCGACGGTGAGGTTGCCTATGATTTTATTGTCAAAAACGAACCGGATGTTATAATTCTCGATTTGGTTTTATCCAAAGCCGACGGAATAAGCGTAATCAAGAAAATCAATTCATCGGCGCTGAAAAAAAGACCTATTATTATAGTTCATTCGGCTGTGCTTAAAAAGGAAACGATAGAAGCGGTAATGAACGTCGGCGCGGATTATTACATTTTAAAGCCGCAGCCGTTCGAGAATATTGTGAATGTAATATGCGAGCTGGCTAAGGTAAACCCTGCCGATTTGCCGCCGAAGGCGATAACGGGTGCGACCGAAAACGACCTTGAAAAAACCGTAACCGAATTTATACACGAGCTTGGCGTTCCGGCGCATATAAAGGGCTATCAATATATTCGCACGGCGATAATGATGGTTGTAAAAAATATGGATTTGCTCAATTTCATAACAAAACAGCTATATCCCGATATAGCAAAGAAGTACAACACCACCGCGAGCCGCGTCGAGCGCGCAATACGCCATTCGATTGAAGTGGCTTGGAGCCGCGGAAAGCCCGAAACAATGAATGAAATTTTCGGCTACACCATCCACACAAGCAAGGGCAAACCCACCAACTCGGAATTTATCGCAATGGTCGCGGACAGAATAAGATTAAGTATGAAATAAATACCAAAAAACCGCCGCTTATCAACGGCGGCGGATATTCCCGCGCATAAAAACAGTCGGCGCGTATCAAATCCCGCGCCGACCGTCTATTCTCTTTTTTATTCCGTGCACGACTCTGTCGTTTCCGCTTAAATCCTTAACTGTAGCAACGTTGTCAAAATCCGACATAAGCGCCGTCACCTCCGCCGCTTGGTCATAGCCTATCTCAAACGCAAGGAAGCCGCCGTCCGTGAGCAAATCCCGCGCCGCGGCGCATATGCGCCTGTAAAACATCAGCCCGTCCGCGCCGCCGTCAAGCGCCGTCAACGGCTCATAATCCTTTACCTCCGTTTGAAGCGTCTTAATGACGCCGCTTTTTATATACGGCGGATTTGACACTATAGCGTCAAATCTGCCCTCGGGCAATGCCGTCAATATATCGCAAAGCTCAAAATTCGCCGAAACGCCGTTTAACCGCGCGTTTTCCTCCGCAACGCTCAAAGCGCCCGCGCTTATATCAAGCAATGTGACCTCCGCGTTTTTGCACAGCTTCGCTATGCTTATTCCGACGCATCCCGTGCCCGCGCCTATATCGAGAACCTTACGGCGCGCGTCGGATATATGCCCGGCCGCTGTTTCAACAAGCGTTTCGGTATCGGGGCGCGGAATAAGCGTGTCCCGCGTCACCTTAAACGTCATACCCATAAATTCCGCGCTTTTGAGTATGTACGCCAGCGGCATTCCGCTTTTTCGCTTATCCGCCGCCGCCACAGCCGCTTTAACAACCGCGTCGTCCGCGTTTTCGCGTAAGCTCAGCACATATTCCGTCCGCGTCAAACCGGCGGCGTCCATCACTATCAATTCCGCCTCGAACTGCGGATTGTCGCTGTTTGCGATAATTCCGCGCACAAGCGCGGTAAGAGCGCCGATTACCATTTATCGTCCTCTTTGTCGTCCGGTATGCACGGTTTCATCGAAGCTATCGCAACCTCAATCTGCGATTCATCGGGTTCGCGCGTCGTAAGCCTTTGCATCCAAAGTCCGGGCTTCGTAAGCCACTTTACGCATTTGTTGGTGCTTCTTCCGGCGAGCTTTATCGCCTCATATGAAATTCCCGCGACTATCGGCAAAAGGCAAAGCCTTACCGCGAGAGCCAAAAGCTTTCTCAAAACAATGTTTTCCACAAACGTAAACGGCGGAATAAGGAAAAATATAAGTATGCTTATTACCATAACGATAAGCAAAAAGCTCGTTCCGCATCTGGGATGAAAGCGCGTATATTTTTTCACATTCTCCGGGGTAAGCTCTTCGCCCGCCTCGTAACAAGCTATGGTCTTATGCTCCGCGCCGTGATACTCGTACACTCTTTGAATATCCTTCATTTTTGATATAATCGCCAAATATCCTATAAAAATCGCCATTCTCAAAACGCCCTCCGCGGCGGTAATTATCAAATTTGAGT
Source organism: Bacillota bacterium (assembly GCA_021205715.1). Classification (GTDB taxonomy): domain Bacteria; phylum Bacillota; class Clostridia; order UBA1381; family UBA1381; genus 12844. The sequence continues at coordinate 2,316 of JAJPXA010000230.1, read as the reverse complement.
CCGTTATCAAATCGAGCGCGAGCGACAAAAGCCACGGTAAAACCATAAATATGGCCACGCTGAAAATGACCGCGATGACCACCGATATTGTGATTATAACATCCTTGAGCTTATCGCCAAACTTATTCTCAAGCCACTTGTCGAGCTTCGATTCTTCCTCGCCCTCATCCGCTTCTATGTCCACAAACTCCGCGCTCCACATAAGCGACTTCATACCTATAACAAGGCTGTCGATAAAATTCACGCATCCCCTCACAATCGGAAGCCGTGCAAATTTGCCGTGTTTTTTTGTTCCCGTTTCCTCAACCTTAACCTCAATCTCGCCGTCGGGACGTCTTACCGCCGTCGCGGTATTGTGCGGGCCTCTCATCATTACGCCCTCCATTACCGCCTGACCGCCGATTGACGTTATATGCTGTTGTTTTTTCTCGTCTTTCATTATTATATCCTTCCTACTCACATCTTTATCAGCAGCATCCCAGACAGCGCAGACAAAGGCAGACCGTGCAGCAGGTACTGCACGAAATGCCTGTTGTCCGCCTGTAAGGCGAGCCGGTAAAGGATGCGTTTTTATTTTTCATACTGTCCATAGCCGAACGGTATTCCGCGTTGTTCGGATCCATATTTATCGCGGTTTGTATATTCTCAACCGCCTTATCGTACCATCCTCGGCGCTGATATATAATCCCGCAAAGATAATACCATTCAGCCGTTTTCGGCAATGAATTGAGCATCTGCTGCGCGTCGTTAAGCCGGTTGAGCTGAATAAGAATCCTGACGTTTTGGAATGTAGCCTGCGCGCCCGCGCCGTAACCGCCGCCGAACGGATTGCCGCCGTACGAACCGTAACCCGCGCCGCCGGTATTGCCCGTGCCGCCCGCGCCGCGGGAGTCGGCAGTTTCTCCCTTGGTTATCATATCGTAGGCGCGGTTTATTTCTTTCATTTTTTCGCTCGCCACATCCGCCATAGGCGAGTTTACATATTTATCGGGGTGATATTTTTTAACCAACGCCTTATACGCCTTTTTTATTGTTTCTTCATCGGCGTCGCGGCTTACCCCCAACACTTTATACGGATCCATCGCTTACTCCCAATACCTTATTTTGTACGGCTGTTAAGCTCGTGTATATAACGCTTCTTATTATGCCGTCGTTTTTTTTAATATCCAAAAGCTCGTACGCCGCCGCAAGCTCGTTTAAATTAAGCGTCAGCGAAAACTTTGTTTTATCCCTTACGCGCTCCTTTACGCCCGCGTCCGCGCCGTTTTTCAAAAACGGATTATAGCTGCGCGTTTTCAAATCCTTTTCAATATCGTTATACGCGTCTGTAACGTATATCCATCTGCCGAGATTGTACCCGAACCATTTCAGAACGCGCGCGGCTGTTTCATCGGTAATAAATTCGGGCGCAAACAGACACTCGAGAATTTTCGCGAAGCAGTCGGCGCACTCATCCAAGCCGCCGCCGCTTTTCTCATATTCGTCAAGCCGTCGCAGCTCGCGCTCTATCGCCTCATACTGCGTGGCGTAGCGCTTTTTCGCCTTCACCGTACCGCGGCGCAAAAATGCCGCGCCGAAAAGCGCCTTAAAGCTCCGCTCGTCGCGCCAATCGTCGGCGAGCTTTAAATAACTCAAAAGCACGCCCATATTCGCCGCGTATGAAACCGCCCTGTCGTTTTCGACAACCTTGCACTTTACGCACGGATGCACCGCGCATCGGCGCTCGGCAAAGCACGGCTCGCCCTCCTCGAGCGAGGACAGCAAAAGCGCGAGAAAGGTTATGTCATAGCTTAATCCGAGCCGCGAAACCTGCGAGCATTGCCTGCCCGTTTCCTTGCAAAGACCGCAGTAGTAGGCTCTGAAGGTGTTGTACTCGTCGTCGCTCATACAATCCCTGCAAATCGTCACATACCCGAACATAAGCCCGTTTCCTTTCCGTTTATCCCTGTCGTTTTATAATGTAAATTTGGGTTTATCGGACTAATTAGCATTAAGGAACATCGTGCATCCACATAACATTCTTTTTCTTGAAAAAGATTTAAAGGACTTCTTTTTCTGAAAAGAAGCAAAAGCACCAAAGGGTTGCCACTTCTTCGACTTTGCGAAACAAAGTCGAGGAGAAACCCGCTTGTTGTAAGATGTATGTTGGTGTTCTTGGTAATAGGCTCTTGCAAATGGAAAGCTTCAGGGTATAGAAGATACTGACGAAAAGATTAGCATCTTCTATAAAGACTGATTTTCTGCAAAACCTCAAACAACCGTACCCGACGCGGCTCCTACCCTCGCGTGTGCGAGGGTGAGGGAAAAAACAAAGTT
>JAJPXA010000036.1 GCA_021205715.1 Bacillota bacterium | reverse complement strand
TTCCAATATAATCCCCATACGCGAGAACTTCAGCACCGCCGTAAAAATCCCCACCGCCGTTCCCAACCCGGCGGCAAGCGAAAAATATCCTATGGGGACAGTAATAATAATCTGTATTATTCCCAAAATTACGCTTATAATCAGTATGTTTAAAATTTCCTTTTTTAAAGTCACGGCGCATCTCCCTTTTCAGACATTTTCTCGTCTTTATTCGGCTTGTTTGTCAAATTATGCGATTTTTACGACGTCTGTAAAAACGGCACCACCATCCGTGATGCCGTACAGTCAGCGTATTTATTTTTTTGACTTTGAATTGAATATTATCGACACCAAAAATCCAAACACTATCGCCGCGGCTATGCCGCCTGCGGCGGCTGTAAGCCCGCCCGTGAAAATTCCCGCGACTCCCGTTTCCGCGACCGCCTTTTCCACGCCACGGCACAACGTATATCCGAAGCCCGTAAGCGGAATTGTCGCGCCCGCGCCGGCAAAATTTACAAGAGGCTCGTATACCCTTATCAGCTGCAAGAACACGCCCAAAACCACAAACGTGACCAAAATACGCGCCGGCGTCAGCTTGGTGAAGTCAATCAAAAGCTGTCCGACAACGCATATCGCGCCGCCTATCAAAAACGCCTTTACAAATTCCCAAAATATATCCATTGTTTAACTCCTAATCCATTGTTATACTTATCGCGTGCGCTATCGAGGGTATACTCTCCCCCGCGTTTACCATCTGCGGATTCATTAGCGCGCCGGTGGCTATAACAAGAATATCCTTTAAATGGCCGTTTATAAGCTCGTCGTAAATATATCCGCAGAACACACTGCCACAGCAGCCGCAGCCGGAGCCTCCGGCATGAACGTCCTGCTCGTCGATATTATATATCATTTTGCCGCAGTCCTTATGCTCCTCCAAAACGTCATACCCTTCCGCAAGCATAAGCTCCGTAAATATATCCGAGCCGACAACGCCCAAATCTCCGGTTAATATTAAATCATAGTCTATCGGACGCAGTCCTGTGTCTTTAAAATGCGCCGTCACGGTATCCACCGCCGCGGGCGCCATAGCCGCGCCCATATTGGTGAGGTCGGTCACGCCCATATCCACTATTTTGCCTGTGGTAACACGCGTTATTTTAGGTCCCGCGCCCTGTGACGACAATATCGCGCATCCCGCGCCCGTAACAGTCCACTGCGCCGAGGGGGAGCGCTGACCGCCGTACTCGAGCGGCGTTCTAAACTGTTTCTCCGATGAGCAGAAATGACTTGACGTAACGCACATTACGTTATTTGCGTAACCGCCGCCGATAATCATCGAGCCTATAGACATACTCTCCGCCATAGTCGAGCAGGCGCCGTAAAGCCCCAAAAACGGAATGTCAAGGTCGCGAAGCCCGTAATGCGCGCCGACGCATTGATTAAGCAAATCTCCCGCAAGCACGTATTCAACAGCGGACGGCGGTAAATCGGCTTTTTTGAGCGCCGTAAGCGCGGTTTCTCTTTGAAGCTTGCTCTCCGCTTTCTCCCACGTTTTTTCGCCCCATTTGTCGTCGGTCAAAACCTCGTCAAAAAACCGCGCAAGCGGTCCCTCACCCTCCTTTGTGCCGACAATGGACGCGGTGTTTATTATGACCGGCGGCGTTCCGAACACCACCGTTTGATTCCCTATATGCTGATTCATACATCACCACTCCAATACTTTTATGGCTTTAGTTTCCGCATAATTCAGCATTTTATTCAATAAATTTATTTAAGATTATCGCTCAGCGTCAGAGCCTAAAAAATAACAAGCGAAATTCCTTAAAATCAAACGCATAAAAACAGCATAGCAGTCGGCAAAACCACTATGCTGTTAAAATTTAATTTTATATCTCGTATACTTTTCATTCTGTCGGATTTACCACAGACAGAGCGCTTCTTTCGGGAACGAAATGATTTTCGAAACGCTTTTTTATATCGTCAAACGTTATCGAGCGGTACGCGTCGTAATAGTCGAAATAATCGACGCCCATTAAGTTAAGCTGCAAAAACTCGTTCGCGATGTCCTCGACATCATTCTGCGAGCGGATATGCTGTCCCCACAGTACCTTTTTCACTCGATTATAGTCCTCCTCGGACAAACCGTCGCGTCTTGCGCGGTTTACTTCGTCTATAATTGCCTCATACACCTTTTTCGGGTTCTTCGATTCGCCGTCTATCGACGAAAAGCCGTAATCCGGCTGCATCGTATAATCAATCGAAAAGGTCTGGTTTATCAAACCCGCGTTATAGAGCTTTTTATAAAGCGGCGAGCTTTTGCCGAAGAGCATTTTTAAAATTATGTTTATCTCTATCGACTTTTTCAAGAGCGCTTTACCGGAATATCCGGTGTCCGTGTCCTTAAAGCCGGTCATAAACAGCGGCATAGCAACGCTTAAATTCTGCTCCGCGTACTGCTTCGCGATATGCTCCGGCTCGTCGGGGTATACGCGCTTTATCTCCTCGGAAAACGGCTCGTTTTTCTTTATACCGCTTTCTATAACCCCTAAAATCTCAACGGGCTCAACATCGCCCGCGACGACTATCGACATATTGGAAAGGTTGTAAAACGTGTTGTAGCAGCGATAGAGAAGCTCGTGCGTGATGTGGCTTATGCTCTCGACCGTGCCCGCGATTTCCTTTTTCACCGGATGATTGTTATACAGGCAGTTCAAAAAATTAAAGAACACCTTCCACCCGCCGTTATCATCATACATTCGTATTTCCTGACCGATTATCCCCTGCTCCTTTTGAACCGTTTCCTCGGTAAAATACGGGCTTTGCACGTAGTCCAAAAGCGCGGCAAGGCTTTCTTTTAAATTCGACGTCGCGGAAAACAGATACGCCGTCATATTAAACGACGTGAACGCGTTCGCGTTTGCGCCGTATTTTGAAAACTTGTCGAAAACATTGCTTCCGTCCGGATGGTCGAACATTTTATGTTCCAAATAATGCGCGATTCCGACCGGCACCGTGGTGAGCTCTCTCTCTCCGGGGACAATAAATTCCGAGTCGACGGAGCCGTAATGCGTGCCGAAAACAGCGTAGCTTTTGCTGTAGTCCTTTTTTGGGATGATGTATATTTTAAGCCCCGACGAATGCGTTCCGTAAAACAGCTCCTCGCCGGTCGCATCGTTTTTCTTGTATTCAAGACGCATTTTAATTGTCCCCCTTTCCCGTGAGAAAATAAACCGTATCGAGCTTAACTTTGCGCGCCGCAGCCGCGACCTCATCGACCGTGACCGCCTTTATTTTCTCCTTTACGTAATCAAGGCTGTAATTCGTGCCGTAAACGCGCTCGGCTGTATAAAAGCCGTGCGTCAGCGCCGCGTCGTCATTATAGCTCTCGAAAATATTAATCAAGGCGTTAACGCTCGAGTTAAATTCCTCCTCCGAGATTTCGCCGTTTTGTATAGCTTTAAGCTGTAAAAGTATCTCGTCGTAAGCCTTTTGAAAATTTTGAAATTCTATTCCCGCGTTTACGATAAGCAGTCCCTTCGATTTTACGATATTGCTTGACGCGTAATACGCAAGGCTCAGCTTTTCCCTCACGTTATTGAAAAGCTTCGAATGAGCGCCCGCGCCGAATACGCTGTTCATAACCATAAGCGCAAAATAGTCGCCGTCCTCGGGTTTTGTGTCCGTCGTAAATCCCACCGACAGCTTGCCCTGGTTCACATCCATACGGTCGGTCACATTTTTTATGCCGGAATTTTTATGAAGCTCCGTTTTCGGAATATCGGCGGATGCGAATTTAATATCCGCAGTCACTTCCTCAACGATTGAGCGCAGCTCACCCTCGTTCGCATCACCGCAGACGTATATATCGATTACGGAGGATGTAACCGCCTTTTTGTAGTATTCGTACAGGCTTTCGGCGGTTATCTCCTCGACGCCCTCGACTGTTCCGTAGCGTGATAACGCGTAATTCTCGCCCGCGCACATTTCTTCAACGCAACGCTGCATAGCGTATGAGCGCTTATCGTTCATCACGGACATAATCCTGTCCTTTGCGTTGCTCTTTTCAACGGCAATAACGGATTTTTTAAATCCGCCGTCCTCCGTCACCGGCTCGAACATAACCGACAGTATCAGCCGAAGCGCGTCAGCCGTCAGCGTTTCGCCTTCGGCGGCGTATTTGTCGGATATTGTTTCCGCCTCAAAACGCAAAACCTGGTCGTCGCCAAATTCGGCAACACCCGCGCTTAAAACCGCGCCGTACAGATTTTCAAGATATTTTGAAATTTGTTCCGAATTTTCGCAAAGCCTACAGCCTTGACGCAAAACGTAAGGCAAAACAGCGTTTTTAGACACATCCGCCGCGTTCAGCGGACGGTGCATATAAACGCCGATAGTGGTTGTTTTGAGCTTTTGCATCGGAATGTATATAAGATTTATATTTTTAGTCATTAGCTCCGCTCCTTATTTTTTTGTTATGTATATTTTACTCCAATTTATGGGATGTGTCAACGGTGAATTTGGGTTTGGGCGAGAAACTCTTTGCGAAAGATTAGCCTTCCCCCGGGGGGGAAGGTG
>JAJPXA010000061.1 GCA_021205715.1 Bacillota bacterium | reverse complement strand
TCTCTCAATCATGATCGGCATAGAATTAATCTTTTTGAATTTTTTAAAAATTACTCTATCCCCAAATTCCGACCCAATCAAAAAACTGCCGCAATGCGGCAGTTTTTTGATTTATCGATTTACACCGTTGTAAACTTATCATCCTTTACCGTGACGCTTATATTATCACCGGCTTTGATATCGCCGTCAATTATTTTTTCGGACAGCATATCCTCAATCTCGTTTTGTATCGCGCGCCTTAACGGTCTTGCACCGTAGACCTTGTCAAATCCCTCATTGGCAATCTTTTTGACCGCCTCATCGTCAAAGGTTACGCCTATATCGTTCGCCTTAAGACGGCTTTCGAGCGACGCGAGCATAATTTTCGCTATGCTTTCGATATCCTCCTGCGTAAGACGGTCGAAAACGATAATCTCATCGATTCTGTTCAAAAACTCCGGCTTAAACGCGCGTTTCACCTCGTCCATAACCTTGTTTTTGATGCTTTCCTTTTCCGATTTGTCCTTATCCGCGTCGTCGCCGGTTTTAAAGCCGAGGTGCGACGAGCCTGTGCCCAAAATCTCCTTTGCGCCGAGGTTCGAGGTCATAATGATGACCGTGTTTTTAAAGTCTATCTTTCGCCCCTGCGCGTCGGTCAAAACGCCGTCGTCGAGAACCTGGAGCAAGATGTTAAACACATCCGGATGCGCCTTTTCAATCTCGTCGAAAAGAATAACGGAGTAAGGGTGCTTTCTTATTTTCTCGGTAAGCTGACCGCCCTCCTCAAATCCGACATATCCCGGAGGGGAACCGATGAATTTCGACACCGAATGCTTTTCCACATACTCCGACATATCGACGCGTATAAGCGCCTCTTCCGAGCCGAACATCGCTTCGGCAAGCGCCTTTGAAAGCTCCGTTTTGCCGACGCCCGTGGGGCCTAAGAACATAAACGAGCCTATGGGGCGGTTCGGGTCTTTCAATCCGGCGCGTCCGCGCTTTATCGCCTTTGCGACCGCGTCGACAGCCTCGTTTTGACCGATACCCCTCTTGTGCAGGATTTCGGCGAGGTGCTTTAACCTTTCGGTTTCCTCCTCCTTGAGCTTCATCGCGGGAATATGCGTCCAGTCGGCGAGAATTTCGGCAATATCGTCCTCGCCCACAACAAGCTCGGATGATGTGCCGCTTCCTTTCCAGTCGGACTTCATTGCCTCAACCTCTTTTTTGAGAACCGCCTCTTTATCGCGGATTTTCGCCGCTTTTTCAAAATCCTGCGCGGTTATCGCTTCCTGCTTTTCGCTCGAGAGCTTTTCAAGCTCGTTTTCCTTTTCCTTTAAATTATCCGGCTCGGTCTGCGAACCCAAGCGCTTTTTTGACGCCGCCTCGTCTATGAGGTCAATCGCCTTATCCGGCAAAAATCTGTCGGTGATATAACGATGCGAGAGCTTCGCCGCGGCGGAGAGAGCCTCATCGGTGATTCTTACGCCGTGGTGCATTTCGTACTTGTCGCGGATGCCCTTTAATATTTCAATCGTTTCATCGACCGTCGGCTCGCCGACCGTTACCGGCTGAAAACGTCTTTCGAGCGCCGCGTCGGTTTCGATATACTTTTTATACTCCTTGAGCGTTGTCGCGCCGATAAGCTGAAGCTCGCCCCTCGCGAGAAACGGCTTTAAAATATTGGACGCGTCCATCGACCCCTCTGCGGCTCCGGCGCCCACGATGGTGTGGAACTCATCGACAAAGAGTATGACGTTCTTCGCCTCCAAAACTTCGTCGATTACCTTTTTCAGGCGTTCCTCAAACTCGCCGCGGTACTTCGCGCCCGCGACCATACTCGATAGGTCAACCGAAACAAGTCGCTTATCCTTTAACGGCTCGGGGACATCGCCTGCCGCGATTTTTTGTGCCAGACCCTCAATTACCGCCGTTTTGCCGACACCCGGCTCACCGATAAGGCAGGGGTTGTTCTTTGTGCGCCGCGACAAAATCTGAATTACCCTCGCAATCTCGTCCGTTCTGCCGATACCGGGGTCAAACCCGCCCTCGCGCGCGGACGCGGTAAAATCGTGACCGAATTTGTCAAGCGTAGGGGTATTCGTCTTTTGCTTAGACGCGCTTCCCGTGCCTTCTCCGTATTTTCCCATCGGAACATCGTCCGTTTCGGGAAGACCCTCGATAGAGCGCACAACGTCCGAATAAAAGGTTGCGATAGGAACGCCGAGCGACATTATAATCCTCGCCGCCACGCCGTCGCCGTCGCGGATAATCGCCATAAGCAAATGCTCCGTGCCAATATAGCTATGACCCAAGCGTCTTGCCTCCATTGAGCTTATCTCAAAAATCCTCTTGCTTCTCGGCGTTACCGGAAGCTCAACATCCGGACTGAGCGCCGGCTTAATTCCGATGTACTCGTCTATTTTTGCCTTTACCTTTTCCTCGGTAATATCCGCGTTTTCAAGCGCCTTTGCCGCGACGCCGCTTCCCTCGCGGATAAGTCCCAACAGAATATGCTCCGAGCCGATATAGTTGTGACCCATTTCCGCCGCCGCGTCGTGCGCCTCGTTTATTGCGATTTTAGCTTTTTCCGTAAAATTTGAAAATATCATAACGCACACATCCTTTCATTTTAAATGTTTTCGCGTATCAGCTCCGCGCGTTTTGTATCCCTTTGATCGGGCGTAAGATTTTTGCCGCCGCTTAAAATCGACGGCTCGCTTAAAATCATACATTCAACCGGAGCTTTTTTGCCTTTTTCTGTTATTATACCCATTCCTCTGCCGAGCATAACATCGGATATGAGAGATTTTACTTCCGCCGATGTCAAGCGCCGCGCATATTTCAAGGTGCCGTAGGAGCGGTAAACCTTGTCCGAAAGCGCGTCAAGGCTTTTGCTCTTGAGGTAATCCCGCGCCTTTTTCTCCGCATCCTCAATCTGCTCGACAATGCTCTTGAGCTTCTTTAATATTTCCTCCTCGGAAATGCCCATTGTTATCTGATTGGAAATCTGGAAAAAATTGCCGTCAGCCGTGCTTCCCTCGCCGTAAAGTCCGCGCACCGCGATACCGAGGCTTCCCGCAGATGAAATTACGTTGTTAATATTCCGCGTCATTGTAAGCGCGGGAAGATGCATCATAACCGACGCTCTCATACCCGTACCCGCGTTTGTCGGGCACGCCGTCAAATAGCCGAATTCCTCATCAAACGCATAGGTCAGATTTTCCTCTATGACATCGTCAATTTTCGTTGCCGTGTCGTAAGCCTCATCCAACGCGTTACCCGCCTTTATCACCTGCAAGCGTATGTGATCCTCCTCCATAAGCATAATGCTCATCGTTTTATCACGGCTTACAAAAACCGAGTGCCCCTTGCCGTCAAGCATTTGCGGGCTTATCAAATGCTCCTCCTCAAGCGCGCGCTTCGCGCAGACCGCGGCGGTGTCGAGGTCGGTAAACTCAAGCTCCTTTGAAAGCGTTGAATTGCTCCCCGCAAGAGCCGTTTTTATCCTTGCCGTAACCTCCGCCTTATTCTCCAACGCGTTCGGAAACGGAACCCCGTCAAGATTTCGCGCAAGACGCACCCGCGTCGAGATTACAATGTCGTTGTCGTTATCCTTGTACCAAATCATAGCTATTTCACCTCGTTTTCCATTTCGCGTATCTGCTTATGAAGCTTCGCGGCGGTTTCGTAGTCCTCCGACTGCACAGCCGCCTGCAAATCGGCTTTGAGCTTATTGTAAAGCCGCTTTTTCTTAAGTCCCTCGCCGGATTTCGACGGGATTTTTCCGGTATGCGCCGCGTTGGGGTGAATTTGCTTTATCACGCTCTCAACCGGCTCGCGGAATGTCTTGTAGCACTCGCCGCAGCCGCATTTACCCAGGCGTCTGAAATCCTCAACCGTGCGCCCGCATACCGGACACTTTTTCGAGCTTCGCTCCGTTGTGTAATATGACGGCTGTGAAAAAACATTGAAGTCGTCAAAAAAATTATCGAAAAATTCATCAAACAGCATTATAAATACCTCCCTTGCTTCAAATCGCTTATGTTTAAATCAACGCGGCAAGCGCGTTTTTTAATATGCTCGCCCTCAATCTGTCCTTGTCGGGCTGCGCTATGGCGAGCGCGTTATCCGATACCGCCGCCGCAAGCACATCGGCGGTTCTCTCATCAATAGCGTTTGCCGAAAGCAGCGCTTTTATGTGGTTCTTCGCAGTAGGGAAATCAATCCTATCGGAAATCAGCCTCATCGCCGTGTAAATCGGATTTTCTCCGCCCGTGTCGATGCGCCGTATCCTAAGATACCCGCCGCCCCCGCGCTTAGACTCGACAATATATCCGTTGTCGGGACTGAAACGCGTCGCTATAACGTAGTTTATCTGTGACGGAACGCAGTTAAAAATTGACGCAAGCTCGTTTCTGCGAAGCTCTACCCAAGCGTCCTCGTCCTCCGCTTTCATAAGCTCCGTTATAAAGCTTTCTATTCGGTCGCTTATTCCCATATAACCGCCTCCTTAAATTTAACTTTGACTTTCTTTGACCTTTCAATAGTTATTATACCCCTTTTTTCGCAAAAGTCAATTAATAA
>JAJPXA010000064.1 GCA_021205715.1 Bacillota bacterium | reverse complement strand
GCTTTCGGCTATCCCCGAGGTTCAAAAAATGCAGTACGAAGCCGCGAAAAACGACGGCGAGCTTGACGATTAATACATATACAAAAAAGATTGTGCCCGCGGCACAATCTTTTTTTGTAGTTATATAATTATTATCAAACCACACCGTGAGCGAGCATAGCGTCCGCTACCTTCTTGAAGCCCGCGATATTCGCGCCCGCAACATAGTTGCCGTCAACGCCGTACTCCTTAGCCGCAGCCGCGGAATTAGCGTAAATGGTTTCCATTATGTTCTTGAGCTTCGCGTCAACCTCTTCGAATGTCCAGCTGTATCTCATCGAGTTCTGGCTCATTTCAAGCGCCGATGTCGCAACGCCGCCCGCGTTCGCAGCCTTTGCGGGTCCGAAGAGAACACCGTTCGACTGGAATACCTCTATAGCTTCCGGAGTTGACGGCATATTCGCGCCCTCGGCAACAGCCTTTACGCCGTTCGCAACAAGCGCCTTTGCCGACTCCTCGTTAATCTCGTTCTGCGTAGCGCACGGAAGCGCGATGTCGCACTTGATTGTCCAAATGCCGCTGCATCCCTCGTGATACTCAGCGTCCGGATGAGTTGTGACATATTCCTTAATTCTCTTTCTCTCAACCTCTTTAAGCTGCTTTACGCAGTCAAGGTCGATGCCGTTTTTGTCATATATATATCCGTTTGAGTCGGAAAGAGCCACAACCTTAGCGCCGAGCTGTGTAGCCTTCTGTGTAGCGTAAATTGCAACGTTGCCCGAACCGGAAATTACAACGGTCTTGCCCTTGAACGAATCCGCGTGGTCGTTTAACATAGCCTCTGTGAAATAGCAAAGACCGTAGCCTGTAGCCTCTGTACGCGCGAGCGAGCCGCCGTATGTAAGACCCTTGCCGGTAAGCACGCCTACAGACTCGTTTCTGAGTCTTTTATACTGACCGTACATATAGCCTATCTCTCTGCCGCCGACACCGATGTCGCCCGCGGGAACGTCCGTGTCCGCGCCGATGTGCTTTGAAAGCTCGGTCATAAAGCTCTGGCAGAAGCGCATAACCTCCATATCCGACTTACCCTTCGGGTCGAAGTCCGAGCCGCCCTTGCCGCCGCCTATCGGCAGACCTGTAAGAGAATTCTTGAATATCTGCTCGAAGCCGAGGAACTTGATAATGCCCTCGTAAACCGACGGGTGGAAACGCAAGCCGCCCTTATAGGGTCCGATTGCCGAGTTGAACTGAATTCTGAAGCCGCGGTTTACCTGAACCTTGCCGCTGTCGTCTACCCAGGGAACTCTGAACTTTATAATTCTCTCCGGTTCAACGATGCTGTCCATAACACCGCTTGTGATGTACTCGGGGTGCTTCGCCACTACCGGCTCGAGCGACTCCAATACCTCTTTTACCGCCTGATGAAATTCAGGCTCGCCTTGGTTTCTCGCGACAACTCTGTCATAGAGATCTGCCAAATACTGATTTGTGAATGCCATTTTATGTTTCCTCCTAAACTATATTTTAACGAATTAAACTTTATTATTAAAGTATAACTTTGTTGCACCGCGCTAAACCGCGCCGAGCGTATATATTATAATACTTCATAACAAAATTGTCAATTTTTTTGGGGTGGTTTTTATAAAAAAATTAGTCTTTTTTACCATTTAATTGATTTTTTTTACAATTTTGTCGGCTTTTTTGAGTGTTAGCCGAGGGTAATTTTTGCACAGATGGATGTTGAGGCAGTAAATTTGGGTTTAGGTGCGTGTAATGTCGATATGTGATAAACCCCTCCGTCACGGCTGCGCCGCGCCACCTCCCCTAGTAGGGGAGGCTTTATGTAGCGACTATTCAAGGCTCCCCTACTAGGGGAGCTGGCACTCCGTTAGGAGTGACTGAGGGGTTTTAACGGGCGCCCACAAGGGGCGCCCCTACGAAATACCCGTAAACATCATTTGTACACTAAACCCCAATTTACCGACGAAAAAGTTGCAAGCGGGGGAAAAAAGTGTTACAATGTATACATTAAAAATTCAACGGAAACGGAACTGAAAATATGATTTTAATAATAGCTGAAAAGCCGTCGCTCGGGCGCGACATCGCGAACGCGCTGCCGGGTGCCGCCGAGCGCGGCGGCGTGAGAGAATATATCGTAAAGGGCGACTACGTTATAACATGGGTATTCGGTCATATGCTGACTCTAAAGGAGCCGGAGGATTACGACGCGCGTTACAAAAAATGGGATTTATCGGCTCTGCCGATAACCTTTGACAACTGGGGCTTAAAGATAGGCGAGGACTCGGGCGGCGGCTTCGAATCAAAGGCGCACCGCGTGCAAATCATCGGCGAGCTGCTCGAAAAAGCGGACAGCGTTATACATGCGGGCGACCCGGACGAGGAGGGTCAGCTTTTGATAGACGAGCTTTTGGACTGGTTCAATTACAAAAAGCCGGTAATGCGCCTTAACACGAGCGACACAACACAAAACGGCTTAAAAAAAGAGCTTGCGAATATGAAAAGCAACGCCGAATTTGTAAACGAGGGCAAATCCGCCTACGCCAGAAGCGTCGCGGATATGATGGTCGGCGTTAATTTAAGCCGCTTTTTCACCTGCAATAACAACGGCGTTCTTCTGAGCGTCGGACGCGTGCAAACACCGACGCTGGGACTTGTCGTGAACCGCGATTTGCAGATTGAGGGACATTCAAAGCAGAAATATTACGATATTTTTGCGGATATAGATGTTGACACCGAAGACGGCGTGAAAACCGTCACCGCGAAATACACGCCGCGCAAAAAGGACGAGCCGCGCATTGAAAACAAAAGCGTCGCGGAGGAAATATTAAACGCTTTACGCGGCAAGCGGCTCGAAAATATAAAAATAGAGGCAAAAACGATCGAGGAAGAGCCGCCCCTGCCGTTTAACTTAGTCAAGCTGCAAACCTATTGCAGCTCGCATTTCGGCTACAACCCGTCGGACGTTATGACTATAACGCAGTCGCTGCGCGAAAATCACAAGGCGATAACCTACAACCGCTCCGACTGCCAATACCTCACCGAGGAGCATTACAAGGAAGCGCCGAAAACGCTTGCGCAGGTCGTGAAAAACATCGGTTTTTGCCCCAAGCGTATGGATCCCAAAATACATTCGAGCTGCTTTAACGACAAAAACATAACCGCGCATTTCGCGATTATTCCGACAAACAACGCCGTGAACCTTGAACGGCTCACCGAGGAGGAGAAAAACGTATATCTCGCGGTGTGCAAATATTATATGGCGCAGTTTATGCCGAAGGCGGTAAAGGACAAGCGCAAGCTGACCGCCGATGCCGACGCGGCGCACGACCTTATCGCCCATTCGTCAAGAACGGTTGATCCGGGGTATCTCGCGATATTCAAGGAAACCAAGGCGGACGAGATAACGCCGCTTTCGGATATCGCGGCGGGCACATACGTCGGCGAAATATCGGACGCGCGCGCGGAGGAAAAGGAAACAAAGCCGCCCTCGCGTTACACAAAGGCGACCTTAAACGAGGATATGACGCGCATCGCGAAATACGTGACCGACCCCGTGATACGTCAAATGCTTATCGATAAAGACAAAGACAAAAAGGGCGAAAACGGCTCAATCGGCACATCCGCGACGCGCAGCGGCATTATAGACGGACTTATCGAGAAAAAGTACCTTAAAGAGGACGGCAAGCGCCTTGTATCAACCGAGCTGGGGCGCGAGCTTTACCGAATACTCCCAGACGAGATAAAGCAGCCGGATTTGACCGCAAAATGGTGGGCAATCCAGGAGGACATCCGCTCGGGCGAAAAAACGCCCAAGGCGCTCACGGACAACGTGCTGGACACCATCAAAAGCGTGCTTCACTCGGCATACCCTCCGATAAATCAAAACGTTATGACAAACCACTTTATCGCGAAGCGCAATTATGAAATTCTCGGCACCTGTCCGCTGTGCGGCGGGAACATAATCGAAAGCCCCAAGGCATTCGGATGCGCCAACTGGCGCGAGCCGATATGCTGCAAATTCACGATATGGAAGGAGCCGGGCGGTATGTTCAAAAACGTCACAATAACGAAAGCCTCGGCGAAAAAACTTATCGAGGGCAAGCAAATCAAAATGAAAAAGCTCGTAAAAAAGGACGGAACGACCTTCGACGCTGAAATGAAGCTCGAGATTGACAAGAACGCGCCGCATCCCGTGAAATTCGTGTTCGGCGAAAGGACGCCGCTCGGCAAATGCCCCAAATGCGGCGGCGACGTGACGGAAAGTCAGGCGGCGTTCGGATGCAATAATCACTGCGGCTTCGGTATACGCAAGAAAACCGGCACGGGTATTATGCGAAACAGCAGCATTTCAATGACAACTATGAAAAAATGGCTCAAGGGCGACAAGGTGCTTTTTAAAAAGCTCGCGAAAAAGGACGGAACGCCTTTTGCGGCGTATGTTTCGCTTAAAAAGAACGAGGCAGAAAACCGCGTCGAATATGACTTGGATTTTAACGTTCCGAAAGCGGATGAAAAATAATCAAAACAGCGGCTCAAAACCTATGGTTTTGAGCCGCTCTCGTT
>JAJPXA010000071.1:1959-4593 GCA_021205715.1 Bacillota bacterium | reverse complement strand
ATGTATGATAATGCAGCCGAATTTTTCAATCTTGTGGCAAAACAACAGTTAGACGAGCAGGAAAAAGAGATACAGAACAAGAAAAAACAGATGGCAAAAATCCAAAAACGCATAACGGAACTTGACAAAATCTTCAAGCGGATTTATGAGGACGATATAACGGGAGCAATTTCACACGAACGCTTTTTGAAATTATCGACCGAATATGAAACTGAACAAAGGGAATTACAAAAGCGGGCCGACGAATTTCAGAAAGAAACAGCAGAATTTGACAGGCAACAAACTGACTTTGGACAATTCAGACAGATAGTACGAAAATATGTGGGTATAACAGAATTGACACCGACTATCGTAAATGAGTTTGTCAAAAAAATTATCGTCCACGCTCCGGATAAAACAAGTGGACACAGGGTGCAAAAGATACAAATTATTTTTAACTTTATCGGTGAATTTACCCCGCAAGAAGAATTTGTCCCTGATAAAGAGGAAATTCCGCAGGAATGTTTCTAATCCTGCGGAATATACTTCCTTATTAACCTCTGCCATATTGCGCGGGAATTTTCAAATATATTATTTGTTATTCAGTTTCCGACTCGTCGGTTAAGGTCGAGATTGAAAACGAGCAAGCGTCCGCGTCCGTTCCGTCGGAGAGCGCCAATGTTCCTTTGCTGTTCACGGTAAGGAAATATCCCGGCTTTGCAACGCTTTCAAAGGATACCGCGCTTGTATTGCCGTTTATGCCCTCGACTGTTTTAAAGGTCATTTTTCTCGCAAGCGCGTCCTCGGTTGTGTCCTGCTGAGTAAGGATAACGCTTGTGCCGTCCGAGCAGATATAGAGTCCCGGCTTATTGTATGACTGAATTGAAACATAATTTTCGTTTGTTTCGTCAGCCTTGCCCGGCATTATCTGCCAATAGCTGTTTTCAATGCTTCCTGTAAGAACATCGGTACTCGTTCCGCCAAGCATTTGCTTTTTAAGCGGATAATCGGAATCCGATGACGAGTTGGAAAATTCCTCATGATATACATATCCGCCGTCCGATGTGGAAATCCGGACGATTTCGGCATCGCTGATTCCTGTGGATGTTTCGTTTATATAATTTACATTGCCGTCCTCGTCAAAGGTCATTTCCTCAACGCACACAACGCGTCTGTAGCCGCTGCCCCACGGAAGCGAGCCGTTATGATAGATGAAATATGTCTTGCCGTCAAAGTCTATAACGGACGGATGGTTTGTGTTTGAAGTCGCGGTCGGCTCCATAATAATGTCTTGGAACTCCCACGGCCCGTACATACTGTCGGAGGTGGCGTAGCCCATCTGCTCGCGCCAGCCGAATGCCGCGAACAGGTAATATTTGCCCGTGTAATTTCCGTCCGCGTCCGTCTGTCTGTAAATCCACGGAGCCTCGGTAAATCCCAAATCGGTCTGTAGATTTGTGAATTCCTGTTCCTTTATATCATCTGCCGTAATCTCACCGTCGCCGCTTATATCCTTAATAGATGTCATATCCTCGTTAAGCTCGCATACATAGAATATGTTATTGCCCCATGCGAGGTAACGGTGTTCCTCATTATTCACCGTTTCAACCCATACGGTCGGGTCAATGTCGTTCCATGCGCTTTCAAGTGTGTTGTCCTCGTCGGGGACGGTCATGGTTTTACCGTTTACAAGCGGCGCGCCTATATCGGTAAACGGACCCGTAGGCGAACCCGATGTGGCAACACCTATGCACTGATAGCCGCTTGATGTGCTTGAATTACCCCATGTGCAGTAGTACAAATAATATTTGTCGCCGTACTTCACAACCTGCGACGCCCACGCGGAGGTGCTGTCGCTTCTCCACGAAACATCGGTTGCGCTCATAACCGCGCCGTGATATGTCCAGTTTTCCATATCGGTTGAGGAATAGCAAACCCATTCGGGCATTACATAGCTGTCGCCTGTTGATGTGTCGTGACCCGCGTAAATATAAACCGTATCGCCGTCAACCAATGCCGCGGGGTCGCCCGCGTACATTGTGTCGCCGTCTGCGTCAAAGCCCAAGATGGGGTTGCCGCCTGTGCTTGTCGTTACAACGGTGGGAGTTGTTTCTATAGCCGGCATTTTTGTGCTTTCAGCTGCAGCGCTGTTCTTTTTGGCAAAGCTTGCAACGCCGCTTTGGTCCGTACCGGTCAATACAACCGCGCTTTCACGCTTATCCTTGTCGTAGCCGACAAGTGCAAACAGCGTCATTGTATCGCCGTTTTCGTAAAATTCATAGTTATCGGTATCGCCGTCCTGCGTGAACGTGATTGTTACGGTGTGGTCGCCGTCAAATTTCCACGTTCCGAGGTCGCCGCCGAGTGTTCCGTCAGCCTGCAATATGATTTCGGACGAATGTACCGGCAAATCACTGCCCTTGTATGCCGCGCTGCTGCTTACATCGGTAACGCCGTCCTCAAGGATTGTATGTCCGACGCTTGCCAAATCCCATGTTCCGTAGAGCATTTCCTCAGGGATTGTCTGCTCCTCCTCGCCCGCGTATACAAGCGGCGAGATAACCGGCCAGCCGTCCTCCGTCCAAAGGATTTTCTTAACCTGCAAAAACGCTGTCGCGTCCGCTACCTTACGGCAGTGCTGAACGAGATCCCACT
>JAJPXA010000071.1:227-1949 GCA_021205715.1 Bacillota bacterium | reverse complement strand
ATACCACTCTCCGTCATCGTCTTTGAATACACTGTTATGACCGCTGCCGAGATATTCGATGCCGTCGCCAAGTTGGAATGAGCCGGACATCTTATATCCCCAAAGCTCGTCAAGAGATCCGCCCTCTTTTACCTGATCGGCATAGGTTGCGCCGACCGGTCTGCCCTCCTGGTCGAGGAGCTGCTTATGCGGATTACTGCCTTCAAGGATTTCCGAAAAGGTCTTGTCCGTTCTCGCAACTCTTATATTATAGTTTGTTCCGAGCCAGCCGTATGATGTGAACATATATGTGTAGCCGGTATCGTCATTATGCACGGTGTACGCGCCCTCGGGGCCGACAACGCCTGCGGGTGTGGAATACATTCTTGTGCCGAAGCCTTGGCAGGACGACAAAATGGTCGCGTCCGAGGTATAGTCAACGTCTACCGCAAGACCTGTTTCGGTGTCAAGCTCGGCAATATGTATACCCTTCCAGAAAGAACCCCAAATAATATAGGTTTTTCCGTCCGTATCAGTGTAAATATTCGCGTCTATAGCGTTTGTGTTATAATTACTGTTTTCCTTACTTGCGATAACCACGCCGCACTCCTTTGTTTCACCGTCCCAAAGACCCGGCGACTTAGCCTTTACAAGGCTGATAACCGAGTTTCTGCCGCCAAGACCGCACGAGGTTGAAAGGTAGAACCAGTACGGATATTCATCGTCAGCTTTGTAGAGAATATCCGGCGCCCAGTACGTAGTGTTTACTGTTGTATTGGAATAATTCGCCTCAATAAACGCTTTCGCGTCGGAGGGAACCGTAACGGTGCTTGTGTAATCATGTTCCGTCCAGTTAATTAAATCTGTAGAGGTATATACAAGATTGTGCGATGAATACACATAGTACACTCCCGACACCGGATCCTTGAATATTGTCGGGTCATGCACGCCCTCGGTGGTATTCGCGCTGTCCGCGGGCGACGCGTCCGGGAATGACACATCCGATACCGGCAGATAGCCGGCATCATATACGCCGTTGGTGTACCAGTATGCGGTTTCGTCCTCCGTGTTATCTGTTATGACAACCTTATAATATGAAATATCGCCGTCACCCGTGACCTCGCACGAAAATACAGCCGAATCCAATATTCCGAGCTGCGCAGAAGAATCGGCCATTTCAACCGTTGTCTTTTCTTCCCCGTTTGCGTCATATCCGCATACCGCGCAGCTTATATCGCGTGTGGATGCCATATAGTTGGTAACGGTGGTTTCAATCGTAACCGTTCCGCCGTTTGTTACCTCAAATACCTTTTCACCCGCATTGTCCGATACCGGTTTCATTCCGCTTGCGCTGTCCCATACGAACGCCTTTACGGTATCTGTTTCATTCTGCTTTACACCTGTTATGGTTTGCGTGTTTACTCCGACTTCAAGCTCCATATCCTGCATAGAAACACCTGTCAGAACACCGTCCGCATATGACGCTCCTATCGCAACCGCGCTTTTTTGATTTGTCGACGGCACGGTTAATTCAATATCATTTCCGTTTTCGGTATAGTAAAGCTCGTCGTTCGCGTAAAACTGCGTGTCAATATCAAGGCAGTTGTATTCCGCTATAAGCTTTTCCTGCTCGTACTCGACCGCGTCCGCGGAAAGCGCCGCAATCTCGTCCTCCGTAAGCGCTCTGCCGTAGATCTTGAAATCGTCAACCATGCCCGCGAAGCCCTCGCCGCTGCCCCAGTT
>JAJPXA010000071.1:0-217 GCA_021205715.1 Bacillota bacterium | reverse complement strand
CGACTCAATGTCATACGAGGTAGGGGCCGACGCCTCAAGAGTGCCGTTTATGTATACCTTTGTGCTGTCCGCTTCAAAAACGGCTGTCACATACTGCCAGTCCGTGTATGTTCCGTATACATATATATCGGCGGGTCTTCCGTTGGTATTGTTATAATTTTCGGCTTTGAAGCTTGACGATGTTGCAAGCATACCGAGGTACTGCTCTTCCTCATAC
>JAJPXA010000125.1 GCA_021205715.1 Bacillota bacterium | reverse complement strand
GTCGTCGAGATACGGCATCGAGGATATCGAGGTTCCCAAGGAATGGCGCGGAAAGTCGCTTTTGAAGCTCGATATACGCAAGAAATACGGCGTGAATGTAATAGCCGTGAAAAGCCGTGACAGCGAAAAGGTTATAAGCCCGCCGTCCGACTATGTTTTTGCCGCCGGAGATATTGCGGTGATAGCCGGCGAAAACGAGTGTATCCGCCGCATTAAATATTAACTTTTTGTTAATTATCCGCGCGAAATATGACACTTTTTAAAATTTATGATACAATGCCGATAGCTTTATGATAAAGGAGAGGATGATGATGATAAAATTTCTATCCGCTTCGACGGCAATTGCCGTGACTGCGGCTGCCGCGGCAATCGGTGTTTTTGCTTTTGCGGCGGTTTTCGCGTTTGCTCAAACCGCGCCTGCGGTTACGGTGTCCGGCGGGGAGGGAACCTCGCCCGTGACCTATTCGTATTCTGCGGATTCGAAAACCACAAGCTCCAAGTCGATAAAGGAGCTTCTTACGGGTCTTTCTAATTTGGAGAGCGGGAGTATTACTCAAAGTATAACGGTGTCAAGCGAAAGCGATGTTCCGGTGAGGTTTTGGCTGAGGATTTCCGAGAAGGAAACCGAAAAATCGGACGCGCTCCCGCAAGCCGCGGAGTCGACTCCGGCGCCCGACGCGGACAGCGTTTTGGACTATTATTCGGTTAAGATAACGACAGCCGGCGGCGAGGAGATATACGACTCGAGTGCTTACGGAAAAACATCGCCGTATGACACGTATAAGGATATGGAGCTTTTGACGCTCAACGGCGAGGAAACGTCGGATTTTGAGGAATATGTTATAGAGATTTCGACGAATGACGCTTTGGACGCGTTGTCCGCAGATGCGGCTAAGCTCGAATGGCTGATTGTGTCGGACGGTTACAGCGCGTCGCTGCCCGTTTCCGACTCTGAGGACGGCGCGGAGGCGGTGACGCTCGCGGCGGGGTCGTATGCCGTCGGCGAGGATATAGACTCGGGAAAGTACATAATTACGGGCGATTCGACGGTTAAGGTTTATACCGCCGAGGACGACCTTAAAACGAATATCATTTTAACAACGGACAAGGCGGGTAAAACCGGCGTTGAGGAATACACGCTCAATATTTCCGATGGGGAGAGGATTGAGCTGACCTCGGACACGGTGTTCACGCCGTATAACGCATCACAGCCGTCTTCGACGGCAACCGCCGAGGCGGTTGCCGCAGTGTCTTACGCGGCGGAAACGGATGTCGAAACAGACAGCGTCGGCACGGCGGGGACGGCTTTGGCAATGGCGGCGCTGGCGTTAGGTGCTGCCGCGGCTGCCGCGTCGGCGGTGTTTATAAGAAAAAAGAACGAAAAATAAAAACGGAGCGTGCAGCTTTTGCGGCACGCTCCTGACTTTTACGGCGTTTTTGCAGCCGTTAATTCGGTTAATTCGGGATAAAGAGCTTTTCGCCCTGCTTTAGCGCCTCATTTTCGGCAAGCTCGTTGTATTTGGCGATTTTATCCCTCGCCACGGCGTAATGCTTAGCTATATCCCACAGGCTGTCGCCATTTTGGATATAGTATATGACGATGCCGCATCTTTCTCCGCCGTCCTCTTCGATTGCTTCGGCTTCGGTTACGATTTGTTCGTCGCGTTTTTTCGTGACCCTCGCGCCGAGAGCCAAAATACATCTCAGTTCCACCTCGCCGGCGGCGTTTAGGGTATAGCCGGAGTGCTTTATTTCCGCGCTCATTTGCGCCGTGAGTCCCGCTTCCACCGCGTCGTCCTCAAGCGTGTAGGCAAACGGTATTTCCTTTTTGAGGCTGTATACCGGCGAGTCGCCGCTGTCGGATAGGTATAAGATATACGCCTCCGTTTTTCCCTCGCAAAGCACCTTTCCGTCCGCGGTTTCGACCTTTGTGAGATGCGGCTTCATAACGATGTTGTATATGCTTTTTACGCTCGGCGCGCCGCTTGAAATTTCGACCGTTTCCTTGATTGTGTTCTGCGCGGATAATGACGCGACTATTTCCTCTATCGAAAGCGTTTCGCGCTGAAGCTCCGTTTTCATTCCCGGGACATAGCAGTCCTTGATTATGCCGATTTCGGTTTTTTCCATAACCTTAATCTGCGCGCGCGCTTCCGCTTCCGCGTTTATGACGCGGATGTCGCCGTCGGAATCCTCGGCAGTGTCGCAGAATACGTTTATTATGTCATATTCTATGTCGCATTCCGAGTTGTCGGTTACGTTTTCGCTGTCTATGACCTCCGTGAACGGGGTTTCGATTTCCGCGTTTTCCGGCACACCGTCCTCGGACAGGTAGAGCGCGCATATGACAAGCATACCTTTTATGATGATTCTGCCGTTAATCGCTTTGTATTCGGTGTCGGTAATCTGCGTTTCGCATTTTAACAGCTCGCTTACGGGCGGCTGTCCTATAGGCAGCTCGAATTTTTCCTGCAATATGAATTTATGCTCGCATATTTCGCGGATGTTGTTTATAACGATGTTGTCCGTCATAAGCTCCGCCGTTTCGTCCTCCGCGCCGCAGGCTATGTATTCTCCGCTCATATCCGTGACGTCGTAATCGAGCGTGACCGAAACGCGCACGCGCAGCTTGCGGCTGTTTACTACCGAGAAATCCGCGTTTGACACGTTCGACATCGCGGTCAGATACATTCCCGCCGCCGCGTTTTTGCAGGTTATGTCCTCGGAAAAGTCGAAGGATGTGTTAATGCTGCAAACTTTGCAGTCCTCCTTGTCGGGGACATATAATATTTTCAGATTCACCTTGCCCGCTATGGTTATTTTATTGTCCCTTATCTGCTTATCCTCAATTGCCGACGCGGCGTCGACTTGAATGACCTTTATGACGTCCGGCTTTGTGTCGGGCACGATTATATCGCCGCTTGAATATGCCTGCGCGCTGCCGCGGCATACGCATCTGCTTATTTTGTATTCCTCACGCTTTAACTCCATTTATGTGTCCCTCCTAAAATTTTCAAAATAACTGTCCCGTTTTCGGGCATAAAAAAAGCTTTCACAGTTAATTCTATGAAAGCTTTTCCGTTTATATGATTATTTTATGCGCGTCACGCTTTTTTGATAATTTCCTTCCAGGTTTCGTAAGCCGCGTCCCAAGCGTCCGAATCCTGCGGCTCGTATACCTTGATGTCGAACGAGTTCTTTACGACCTGCCGTCCCTCGTCCAAATCCTTTATCGCGCCCATAGCCATAGCTTGGACGATAACGTTGCCTATGCTTGTCGCCTCGACGGGGCCTGTGCTTACGCGGCGCTTTGTCGCGTTCGCGGTGAATTGGCAAATCATCTTGTCCTTAATGCCGCCGCCGACGATGTTTATAACGTTGTATTTGTTGCCGGTGACCTCTTCCATACCCTCGACGGTGGCGCGGTATCTGAAGCCTAAGCTCTGTGCGATACAGCGCACAACCTCGCCCTTTGTTTCGGGCACTTTTTGACCCGTGCGTTTGCAGTAGTCCTTAATTCTCTGCGGCATATTTCCGGGGGTCTGAAATTCGTGATAATCGGGGTCGATAAGCGACGCGAACGGCTCCGCCTCGTTTGCCTGGCGTTCAAGCTCGTCAAACGACAGCTCCTCGCCCTCCCGCGCCCATTGGCGCTTTGACTCCTGAATAAGCCACAAGCCCATAATGTTCTTTAAGAAGCGGATGGTTTTGTTTATGCCGCCCTCGTTTGTGAAGTTATGCTGCAATCCCATATCGGAAATCTGCGGCTTTTGAAGCTCCACGCCAATAAGCGACCACGTGCCCGACGAAATATATATGAAATCATCCTGGTGCGGTACGGGAACGCTTACGACCGCGCTTCCGGTGTCATGCGAGGCTACCGCGACAACGGGAACCTCCTTTATGCCAAGCTCTTCCGCAAGCTCCGGCTTTACGTTTCCTATTACGGTTCCCGGCATTACAACGTCGGTGAATATGTCCTTGGGAATGCCCATTTTGTCCATAAGGTCATATGACCACTCGTATTTTTCGGAATTGTAGAGCTGCGTCGTCGACGCGTTTGTATATTCGGTTTTCTTGACGCCGGTCAGGAAAAAGTTGAACAAATCCGGCATCATAAGGAGCGTTTTCGCCTCTTTTAAGGTGACGTCGTCGCTGAGCTTTGCCGAAAGCAGCTGGAATATCGTGTTGAACCAGTTAAAGGCGATGCCCGTTTCCTTGTATATGTCTTCCTTTGAAACACGCTTAAACGCTTCCTCGTACATACCCTCCGTTCTTGTGTCGCGGTAGTTGTAGGGGTTGCCCAAAAGCTTGTCGTCCTTGTCCAAAAGACCGTAGTCAACCGCCCAGGTGTCGATGCCGATACAGTCGATGTCACGGTCGCCGGAATTCGCGCATTTTAAAATGCCCTGTTTGATTTCAAAAAACAGCCGCAGAACATCCCAGTGGAGATTGCCGTTTATGTTTACGGGGTCGTTTGAAAAACGATGTTTTTCCTCAAGCGTTATTTTTTCGCCGTCGAATGTCGCGAGCATTGCGCGTCCCGACGAGGCGCCGAAGTCGAACGCTAAAAATTTGTATGTTTTTCCCATAGAAATCTTACCTCTCTTTATGTA
>JAJPXA010000021.1 GCA_021205715.1 Bacillota bacterium | reverse complement strand
CGTTAAGGCTGCCGGTATTTTCGGCAGGGGCGATGCTTTTAAAATTTATTCAAACCTGTTTTTAAGCCTTTCGTATTCCTCATCGGTTATCGGCATAACAGAGCCGTGGCGGTAAATATCGTCAAACTCGCATTCCTCGGATTTCTCGAAAACACCCTTTGAAATATCTTCGGTAATAAAAGGCTCATAGCCGGTGCGTTCCGTGAAATGGTCAAGGAGCAGACACCATTTGCTTTCGTTATGAAGCTTAAATATCGTAGGGCCTTCAAAGCCGCGCATTTTTCCGAGGTTATATGTGCCGACCGGCTCCCATTTGCCGCTTAGCGAAACGCTTTTATCCATTATAACCGACGAGTTCGACTCGTTTTTGGTAAAGCGGTAATACACGCCGCCGTATTCGGTTATGGTGGTGTCTATATTCGACGCCGCGGCGCCGTTTGCTATTTCATCGTCCGAAGCGTTGTTTATATAAAGCTCGGCGGGCGTAAATTCCTTGAAATCCTTTGTGTACGCGCTGTACACCCTTTGATACTTAAATCCGTCGTCCGACACGGTTGACGCCCAATATACGATATACATATCCCTTTCGGGGTCGTACATAGCCTCCGGCGCCCACGCGCAGCCCGCGTTTTCGACTGCGGCTTCAACCGCTCTTGCGTCCGACCACTCAATCAAATCGTCGCTTTCCCATACGATTATATTTCGGCTGCCTTTTGTCTGGCAGTCAATCCACGCGTTTCCGTCATTTCTGCGGTGGTATATGCTCAAGTCGGTGGCGATTATGTAATACTTGCCGCCGCTCGGTGATTTTATAATAAACGGGTCGCGCACGCCGCGCTCGCCTATGCCGCTTACAAGCACCGTTTTTTTGCCGTTTAAGGTTCTCCATTTTTTTCCGTCCTCGGAAACAGAAAAGTAAATCTGCTCGCTGTTTTCGGATGATTCCGTGCCCGAAAAATGTACAAATAAATAAGCTCCCATTTTAATTCCGCCTTTAATTTATAATAATTGTCAAAAATAATTTTATCATATCGCGGCGCATATGTCAACGATTTTGCGGCGGGGAAGAGTGAATTAAAAAAAGTAACCGCGGGTAATTTGCGCGGTCACTTTCTAAATTACATATCAATTTCATTTTGTCTTGCGACTATGTTTTTGCCGCAGTAGCGTTCTCTTAAAACAGGCTTTTCGATTTTGCCCGTGGGATTTCTCGGGACATCGGCGAAAAGTATCTTTCGCGGACGCTTGTAGCGCGGGAGCCCTTTGCAGAATTCGTTTATTTCATCCTCGGTGCATTCCTCGCCCTGCTTGAGCTGAATTACCGCCATAGCAATCTCGCCCAAACGCGCGTCGGGATAGCCGATAACCGCGACGTCGCTTATCTTGTCGTTTTGACGCAAAAAGTCCTCTATCTGCACGGGATAAAGATTTTCGCCGCCGGAAATTATAACGTCCTTCGCGCGGTCGACAAGGTATATAAAGCCGTCCTCGTCCTCCTCCGCCATATCGCCGGTCAGAAGCCAGCCGTCCTTTAAAACATCCTCTGTCGCTTTCGGATCGTTGTAATAGCAGGTCATAACGCCGGGGCCTTTTACCGCAAGCTCGCCGACCTCGCCGCGCTTTACAACCGTGAGGTCGGGGTTGACAATTTCCGCTTCCCAACCGTAGCCCGCTTTGCCTATAGCGCCTACCTTATGTATGTTATCAACACCCAAATGCACGCATCCGGGGCCGATTGACTCGGACAAGCCGTAGTTCGTGTCATATTTGTGGTGCGGGAAATATTTTTTCCAACGCTTTATCAGGCTCGGCGGCACCGGCTGCGCGCCGATGTGCATAAGCCGCCATTGGTCGAGCTTGTACTTGTCAAGATTTATATCGCCGCGCTCAATCGCGTCCAAAATATCCTGCGCCCACGGAACCAAGAGCCATACTATCGTACACTCCTCCTCCGATACCGCCTGCAATATCCATTCGGGTTTAATGCCCTTTAAAAGCACCGCCTTGCCGCCGCTTATAAGCGAGCCGAACCAATGCATCTTCGCGCCCGTGTGATAGAGCGGCGGTATGCACAAGAACACGTCGTCCTTTGTTTGACCGTGGTGGTTCTGCTCCACTCTCGCACTGTGCATAAGGCTCATATGGTTATGCAGTATCGCTTTTGGGAAACCCGTTGTGCCCGATGAAAAGTATATAGCCGCGTCGTCCTCGTCTGTTACGGTTATATCGGGGGCTATGCTTCGCATAAACTTAACGTAATAATCATAGCTGTCGGCGAATGTCGGACAATTCGCTCCGACATAGAAAATCTCCTTTACGCCTTTCATATTATCGTAAATTTCCTCGACGCGTCCGATGAACTCGGGGCCGAAAACCAAAACGTCGGCTTCCGACAGCTCGACGCAGTATTTTATCTCGTCGGCCGTATAGCGGTAGTTGAGCGGCACGGCTATCGCGCCCGATTTTAAAATACCGAAGTAAATCGGCAGCCACTCGATGCAGTTCATCAGCAAAATCGCGACCTTGTCGCCTTTTTTTACGCCTCGGCTCAGGAGCAAATTCGCGAATCTGTTGGCGCGCTTGTCAAAATCGAGCCACGTCATCTCGCACCGTCCCGGCTCGGTCGGGTTCGCCTCTATAAGCGCGTATTCCTTCCACGTAACGCGCGAGTGTTCCATAGCTTTGGGGTTTATTTCCACAAGCGCGGTATCCTCGGGATACAGTTCAACGTTTTTTTCAAGTAATTTTGTAATCGGCATCCTGCATTATCTCCTTTAATCCTCACTCTTTACGGCAAAAACGCCGTTCAAGAATTTATCGTCAAATTTTTTCGTGAATATCGATACCAACGGTGTTACGACAAGCGATACCGCCATCGCGCACACGCCCATCTGCGGCGCGTAGCTTGCCGCGCCGGAAACAGCGCCGGTTGTAATTGTAAGAATTACGGTCGGCACCGCAACGGTCAAGAAGCCCGCGAGCATACCCGCCCAAGCGCCGATTTTTGTCGTTTTCTTCCAATATATACCCCATATGTAAGGCCCTATGAAGCAACCGGAAACTATGCCCCAGCTGAACGACATTATATTTACGATTATGCTTATGTTCATAGTTGCGAATATGTACGAAAGTCCGACGAATATCAAGCATAAAACTCTTGTAATTATTACCTGATTTTCCTCTTTTTTTGTCTTTCTTATCATCGGCAGAATATCAACGCTTATCGCCGACGACGAGGTCAGCACGATTGACGAGAGTGTCGACATCGACGCCGAAAGAAGCAGTATCAAAAGCACCGCCAAAATTATAGTGGTAAACATATTCGAGTCGCCGAGCGCAGTCAAAAGCGTGTTCGGTATAACTTTGTCAACGTCTTTCTCGGGGAGAGTGTTGTTCAAAACCAATCTTGACATCGAGCCTACGAAGTAAGCGCCGCAGCCGATTATCAGCGCGAAAAGCGTCGATATAACCGTCGCTTGCTTAACCGATTTTACGTCCTTGATAGCGTAATATTTTTGCACCATCTGCGGCAGTCCCCACGTTCCGAACGAGGTCAAAAGAATGTTTATACATAAGAATTTAAAGCTCGCGCCGCCGTACCAGCTCGTTATTTGAGCGCCGGTCACGCCGTCGCCGTTGTCGGGAATTGCCGCGAGCTTATCAAACAGGGTAGAGAAGCCGCCGACGCTGTCCGACTGCGCTATCGCGATTACCATCGCTATAACGCCGATTATCATAATTATGCCCTGTACAAAATCTGTGTACGCCGTCGCGACATAGCCGCCCAAAACAAGATAAATTCCCGTAAGAATTGCGATTACAAGCATCCAAGTATTAACGTTGACGTTCGGGAAAATCGCGAGGAACATATTTCCGAGTCCCTTATATACCGCCGCCGAATACGGAACGAGGAACACGAATATGATAACCGCCGAAAATATTTTCATAGCGTTTGATTGATACCTCGCCGAGAAAAATTCCGGCATTGTTTTTGAGTTCATCGTATGCGTCATAACCCTTGTCCGCTTCGCGAGCAGGAACCACGCCAGGAAACAACCCAAAACTGCGTTTCCTATACCTATCCAAATGCTTCCCAAGCCGATATTCCAGCCGTATTGACCCGCGTAGCCGACGAATATAACCGCCGAAAAATACGACGTTCCGTAAGCGAACGCGCTTACCCACGCGCCTATATTTCTGTTTCCCAATAAAAATCCGTCCATTGTTTTGGTTTTCATAGCCGAAAAAACACCTATGCACACCATTAAGAGCGCGAATATCGCGAGCGCGATAATCGTCACAGTTTGAGTTTGAGCCAAATTTTCCATAATAAAATCTTCCACCCTTCCGTTTTACATAAAATCAAAAAAAGACCTGTCCGTCATACGCGGTTTGGGGGACGCAACCCCCGCCGCCGCAATCTACCTTTTCATTATACTACACTACAGACAAAAATAAAAGATATTTTTGGTTTTTTGTCAGTTTTCCATAATATTTTCAGACAAAATTTGTTAGATATGCTAAAACACTTTTGAAAGTCTAACGAGTTTTCGCAAACCGCTTTACGTATTCCTTATCTTCCTTTGAAATCCTGTTCGATTCGCGTATTTTTCTTACCGCCATATTTTGCGTGACCGCGTTAAGGCGGTTTTCGGCAAGGAATGCC
>JAJPXA010000026.1 GCA_021205715.1 Bacillota bacterium | reverse complement strand
AATTATTACATAAAAAATAATTTGAAAAGGAGAGAAAACTATGCACTTCAAACAAATTTTGAGCGCGGCGCTTACGGCGGCGGTTCTTATCGGTTCGGGAATACCGAGCGTAACCGCGTCCGAAGCCGAAACCACGCTCTATTACGGCGGCGGCTCGCTTTCCGTCACCGCCGACCCGACCGGCTCGGGTAGGGGCAATGTGTTTGACATCAACGGCTATGACACCTACCGCGGTACGGACGTCGAAAAGGGCAACAATCCGTATATCGAGATACCCAACACATATCTCTATGACTACTCGGACGGCGTATACACCCTAAAGGACGACTTCAGCGTGTCCCTTGACGTGTACATAAAATCGCAGGGCTACCGCTACGCGTTCTACACCGGTTCCGACGATTACTACGGCGGCAATACGGGAATGCACGGACTGTATCTTATCCCCGATACCGGCTCGTCAAATTACATCGAGGGACGCACGCCGTCGGAAACGACGCTTTACGCCGCATCCGAGGAATACACGGCTTTAAAGATGTCGTGGCACAATATAGAATTCACGCGAAACGGCGGCGCATTTACAGTCCTGCTTGACGGTGAGGAATGGATAAGCGCGGCGGATTCGGATTACGCCTATTCTATTGAAAGAGAGCCGGTTGTGCGTATCGGCTACACGCCGTATTCGAGCGACGGTGGCGCGAGTATGTACGCCGACAACATCTTAATCAAAAACGGCGGCGAAACCGTTTACGAAGACACCGCCGACGGCGAGTACAACATTATAACCGAGGGCGTGTCCACGGAGCGCGAGGTAGTTATAAACAGCGTGTCGGACGGCAGTGAAACGCAGAAGCTCATCGACGCGTTTTACGACACCGAGCCGCGCAGAATGGAGGCGCTTGACCGAGGTCTTGTCGCGGTCGAAGCGGGCGATTACGGATTTATCTCGTGGCGGTGGCTCGGCACGGAGAGCGCGGACGTTAAGTACAATCTTTACAAAAACGGCGAAAAGCTCAATTCCGAGCCGTTAAATGTCACCAACTACGTTGATTACAGCGCCAAATCGGGCGACGTTTACAGCGTAGCGGCGGTAACCGACGGCGTTGAGGGCGAGCATTGCGCCGAGGTCGGCTTTAACGAAAACGAGTATCTTGAAATCCCGCTGACGCCTCCCGACGGCGGAAGCGTCACGCAGTCGGACGGCACGGTTGAAACCTATACCTACAGCGCCAACGACGCGGCGGCGGGCGATCTTGACGGCGACGGCGAGTATGAGCTTGTCATTAAATGGGAGCCGTCGGACGCGAAGGACTCAAGCAATGCCGGCAAAACCGGCAACACGATATTTGACGCTTACGACCTTGACGGCACGCGCCTGTGGCGGATAGATATGGGTGTGAACATCCGTTCCGGTCCGCACGACACGCAGTTTATCGTCGGCGACTTTAACGCGGACGGCAAATCGGAGGTCGCTATGCGTACCGCGGACGGCACCGTCGCGGGTGACGGTACGCTTATCGGCACAACCGACGATTGGCGTGACGATAACGGCAAAAATCTGACAGGCGCCTTATACCTTACGGTGTTCGACGGCGAAACCGGCGCGATACTCGACTCCGTCGATTACGCGCCGCTCTCTCAGGGCGACTATGACGGCAAGGAATGGGATATTTCAAGCTGGGGCGACGGCTGGGGCAACCGCTCCGAAAGATATTTGGCGGGTATGGCGTATCTTCAAAGCGACAGACCGTCCATGATTTTCAGCCGCGGCTATTATGACAGAACCGCAATCGGCGCGTGGACAATGACCGACGATAACGAAATTGAGCTGACCTGGCTTTATGACACATATATGTACGACGACGCGGACACCGCAAATTACCGCGGTCAGGGCAACCACTCGATGAGCATCGCCGATGTCGATTACGACGGCAGGGACGAGATTATATTCGGCGCTATGGCGCTTGACGACGACGGCACGGTTATGTACTCGACTGCTCTCGGTCACGGTGACGCGCAGCACGTCGCGGATTTGATTCCCGAGCGTCCCGGGCTTGAGGTTTACTCGGTTCACGAGGGCGGCAATGACGCGTTTGATATGCGCGACGCTCGGACGGGCGAAATCATATGGGAAATCGAACGCGGCAAGGATGACGTCGGACGCGGCGCGGCGGCTGACATTGACCCCTATTACGACGGCGCGGAAAGCTGGTCGGCGGATCAAAAGCTTATGACAGCCGGCGGCGAGGTAATCGCCGAGCAATACAGCATTCCCGCGAATTTCCTTTGCTGGTGGGACGGCGATTTGGGACGCGAGGTTCAGGACAGCATAAATATTTATAAATACAACCATTTCACAAACAAGGTCGACACGATATTCACCGCCGACGGATGTCATTCCAACAATTCGGCGAAATCGAACCCATCACTGACGGCGGATATTTTGGGCGACTGGCGCGAGGAGGTTATATATCCGACAATGGACAATACCGCGCTCCGCATATACACGACGACAACGCCGACAAGCTACAGAATACCGACGCTTATGCACGACGCGCGTTACCGCGCTCAGGCGGCGGGGGAGAATGTTTGCTATAATCAGCCGACACACGTCGGATATGATTTAAGCTACACAACCGAGTCCGTTCCGGTGCCGAACATCTACACGGTGGTTGACGGCGAGATTGTCACAAATCCGGATTTGGACAAGGAGAACTGGAGCATAGACGCGCTCTATGACGGCGACACCGTCGAAATGACGACCGACTCAAGCGTCGCGCTCGTAAACGGCGAGCCGTACACGATAACGAGCGGCGATGCCGAAATACAGCCGATTATCCGAAACGACAGAACGATGGTTCCGGTGCGCTTTATATCCGAGGCGTTCGGCGCGAATGTCGAATGGGACGGCGGCGCGCAAAGCGTCACCGTGACGACTCCCGACGCGGAGGTGAAGCTCACGATAGGCTCCGCGGAATACACCGTAAACGGAACGCAAAAGACGATGGACTCCGAAGCGTTTATCGAATCGGACGCGACATTTATCCCATTAAGGGCGGTTGCGGAAAGCCTTGGTTATAACGTTGAGTGGAACAGCGGCGCGATAGCGGTAAGCGACAAGGATATCGAAATAGACGACGAGTACCGCGCGGAAATTTACGCGAAAATCGCCGAGGCGGCGGAAAATATCGAGCCGGAAGCCGCAGAAAGCGTGTGGCAGGTCGGCGAGAGCTATCTCGCGGGTCAGTCGGCGGTTCTCGATGTGCTTGAAACCGGTCACAACGGCGACCACAGCGCGGCGCTTGCGGTCGACTGCGATTTTGACACCTATACCGAAACAACCGGACGGCAGATTATACAGCTCGAGCTTGACGGCTATTGGGCGATAAGCGCGGTCGCGATAACGTTCGCGGACAACGAGGAGCATAATTTCAAGGTCTACACAAAGTGGAGTCTGGACGAAACCTATGACGGCAATCTTGAAAACCTCGACGGTTGGGGCGAGGCAATAACGACATCGCGCTTCGGCACGGACACCGAGCCGGTGTTATACATATTCCCCGTGCCGAAATACGGCAAATATGTGAAGATTATCCTTGACGAAAACAACACCGGTGACACGGTTCCCATATCGGAAATCGCCGTGATAAAGGTAATATAGAGTTAATAAAAGGGAGGGCGAAAAGCCCTCCCTTTCATTTGGAATCCGGCATAATGGAATAAGCGCGGCTCTTTTCGGAGCGGAACTTCAAGGGCGTTGTGCCGATGATTTTCTTGAAAACACTGCTGAAATAAGACGAACTTGAAAATCCGCAATTTAAAGCTATCTCCGTAATCGGCATATCGCCGTCTGTAAGCATAGCGCACGCCTTTTCCACTCTCGCGTGGGAGAGATAATAGAAAAGTGTCATACCGGTTTCCTTTTTAAACAGGCGGCAAAGATAGCTTTTATCTATAAAGCAGGCGGCGGCTATCTCATCGACAGATGAAACAGTTTGGTAATTCGCATTGATGTACGCGACCGCATTGCCGATATGGCGCGACTTTTTCGAGAGTGTGTCTTCGCCGCAAAAATTTCCGCGGCGCTGCCGCTCCGCCGCCGCGCCGAGATGCTTCAATATATCGGCAAATGTCACGAAAAACAGATTATTGGCGCTATGCTCGGCTTTAAGAGTCAGAAACAATTCCTTGAAAATTTTTTTCTCATCATCGTCTAAGCGTATAAATTCCGTTCCGAAGCATTTAAGAAGCGCGTCGGAGTGTTTATACGAAAAATAATCCCATATAAATTCGCGAGTAAATTCGATATTATATCTTTCGTGCGCGACCTCGCCCATACTGCGGTGGAACACATTAGGACGAATCAGCACGATGTCGCCTGCCGAAAGCTCGTAAACCTTTTCGCCGACGAGCATACGGCGGCCGCCGTCCGAAAGGTAATATATCTCGTATGAATTGTGGTAATGAAAATTTCCCATATTCCATTTATGTCCGACTTTGCTGATATTTACGTCGAAATCCGTGTCGGGTTTGTATTCGTCTTGTTCCGCCATTGCGTTCACCTCGTGATTGACATTTTAGATAGGGAGTAAATTTTTGTTTAGTGTACTAATGACATTTGTGAACATTGTGCATCCACATAGCATTCTTTTTCTTGAAAAAGATTTAAAAGACTTCTTTTTCTGAGTAAGGTTTTGC
>JAJPXA010000117.1 GCA_021205715.1 Bacillota bacterium | reverse complement strand
GCCTATAGCCCGCGCCCCAAATTGTTTCTATAATTTGCGGATTTTTCGGGTCGTCCTCCAGCTTTTCTCTTATTCTGTTAATATGCACCATAACCGCGGCGCTGTCGCCGGCGTAATCGAAACCCCATATTTTTTCAAAAAGCTGTTCCTTTGTAAAAATCACGTTCGGATTCTGAACCAAGAACAAAAGCAAATCATATTCATGGCTCGACAGCTGTATCTCGGCGTCATTTTTATATACCGCGCGGCAGGCGGTTTCTATTTTAATATCACGCACCGTGATATAGTGCCGCTCCTTGCCCGTAAGCCGCTTATACTGATTTATATGCGCCCTCACGCGCGCGACAAGCTCCATCGGGTCAAACGGCTTTGAAATATAATCGTCCGCGCCCATAACAAGTCCGCGAATTTTATCAACCGACTCCGTTTTCGCCGTTACCATCAAAATCGGTATGTCTATTTCGTCGCGTATTTCACGGCAAATGTCGCAGCCGCTTTTATCCGGAAGCATCAAATCCAAAAGTATAAGCGAATAGCCGCCGTTTACCGCTTCCTCCGATGCGTCCTTGCCGCTTGTGAGCGTCTTTGTTTCAAATCCGCTTATTTCGAGGTAATCGCGCTCAAGCATCGCTATTTCCGCGTCATCCTCAACAATCAATATCTTGTCCATTTATGTCATCTCCCGTCTTAGGCAACGTTATTGTAATTTTCAGTCCTCCGTCATTTTCAGCCGAAGCCGTGCCGCCGTGAAGCTCGGCTATGCGCTTTACTATGTACAAGCCCAAGCCGCTGCCCTCACGCTTGCTGCTTCTTGCCGCGTCGGCGCGGTAAAAACGCTCAAACAGATGCCCGATTTTTTCCTCGTCTACACCGCTGCCGTTATCGGACACGTAAAACACATTATTTTCGCCATCCGAATACAGACATATCTTTATTTGCACGTTTCCGTTATATTTAACCGCATTTTCGACAAGGTTATCCAAGACCCTGTTCATTTGCGCCTTGTCAAGCTGCGAATAATACTCGCCCTCGGCGCACTCGAATTCTATGCCGCAGCCGCGGCTGTTAAGCTCCGGCTCCACCGCTCTCGCGTATTCGGAAAGATAGCTCTTTAAATCGCACTCCGTCAAATACACGGGCATATTATCCGTTTCGAGCTTTGAAAAATAAAACAGCTTATCAAGCAGCGCGTCCATCGAACCCGCTTTCTTATATGCGATTTCCACATACGTTCTCTGCTTTTCGGGCGTGTCCGCGACTCCGTCAAGTATTCCTTTCAGGAATCCTTTAACGGATGTAAGAGGCGTCCGCAAATCGTGAGAAATATCGGTTATCATAGTGGTTCTAGCTCTTTCGTAAGCAAGATTTTTTTCTATTCCCTCTTTTAAATGCGTCTGCATTTCGTCAAATGTATCGCAGACCTCTTTAAACTCGTCCTCGTTATCGTAGCTTATCGGAACATCCAAATCGCCCTCGCTCACCCGCTTTGCCGCGTCAATAAGCGTGTCTATCGGGCTCATAATATGCTTGAGCATCATACGTGTAAACAGATTGCTTAATACGAAAATAAGCGCCGCCGCCGATGCTCCGACCGTCAGGAACAATATAAACAAAGCGGTTATCTCACGCTTGTATCGGCTGTACAGACCGTTTTCGGTGTCCTCGCCGCCCTCGGGACCCGCGCCTTCATTCTCAAGAATCGTCGTATCGCCGTTTTGGTCTACTATGGTAACCCGCCGCATTTCATTGACTCTGTCCATATACGAATGCTCGGCTATTTTCATTGCCGCGAACATAACCGCCATCAGCATCGCGAGCGATACCAAAATAATCGACGCGTTTGAGATAAACAGTTGATTTTTCATCTTCATACTTATCAGCTCCCGTCTTTTTGAGCTATTGTACCATATTTTATTTTATTTTTAAAGTGGGAAAATTTAACTCGTCTTAAACAATTCCTGAATTTTTTGTAAACAAATATCGGTGCGTTAAAGCACCGATATTACAATACCCGCGATAATTACCGCGGCGCAAAAAAGCTTATAGGCGGTATTTTTCTCTTTAAACATCAGTCTGCCGCCGATAATCGTAATCAAAACACTGCACTGCTTTATAAGCGTCATCGTTATAACGGAGCTGTTTTCGTATTTGCACGCCTCAAACAGCGCCTTGTCGCCGAAAACGAAAAGCACGCTCATTATAATAAGCCAATAATTTTTAAACAAATTGCGCCAATCGATTTTTGTTCTTGAAACAAGCAGATAGCCGAAGTACAGCACGACAAGGAAAAGCATATACCAAAACTGGAGCTGACCGCTCGTCATATCGGTACTGCCCATCAGATATTTGTCGAGTATCTCCGACACCGCGTTCATAAGGCACGATATAAGCACAAGCGCGAGGCTCGCGGCGCCCGCCTTTTTTCCGTCGCGCCTGAAGTTCACCAAAAGAAGTCCGATAAGCACAAGCGCCATACCCGCGGTTTTATAAACGGTCGGACGCTCGTTTAAGAACACCACGCTCAAAACCGCCGCGATAACCACGCGCGACATATCCATAATGCCGTAAAAGCCTATCGGCAGCTTGTTTATAGCCTTAAACGAGCAAATCCACGCTACGAATATAATCGATGATTTCACCGCCACTATCCACAGCTTCGAAAAGTCCGTTTCAAGCGGCGTCGCGCTGTCGGCGGTGAAGCTCAGCGCCGCGCTCATAATAAAGCTCAGAAGCGTGTAGCAAAACAAAACCTCCATAGCTGAGTTCAGCTGCATCGCCTTTTTCTTGGCTATGTCGCGTATTCCCTTGAACACGCCGTAAGCCGCCACCAACGCTATCCACATTTATAATCCCGTCCTTTTTTCGTTAAGTTTTTAAGATTGTATAAAAGTTTATCGGGGTACTGCCCCAATAACCCGCTCACAAATCCGAATTTGCTTATATTGCCAAAACCGCCGCTTACGCGGCGGTTTTGCATCAATCTGATTTTTCATCAATCCAAATGGAACAGCAAATCCAAATCCGTTGACACAGGACTGTTGTCGGGGTTGGTTTCCATAATATCCGCCATAAAATCCCACCACTTTCTGTTGATGGGTGTGTCGGAACCCTTTGCCCAAAGCTCCTCGTCCTCGATTTCGATATAACCGAAGAGCGTCAACGTTTCCTTATCCAAATAAATGGAATAGTTCCTGCCGCCGTGCTCGTGAATCATATCCTTCATTTCCTGCCAAAGCTCATTGTGGCGTTTCTCGTACTCAGCCTCCATACCCGGATAGAGCTTCATCTTAAAACCCTTGCAAATCATAATTGTACCTCCTTATATTTTAAATTTTTAAATAAACTAACTGTTTAACCGCCGCAGTGGCGAGCGCGCATTCGACGCGCTTTTTGTCAAACTCGCACGACAGCTCATACGGCTTGTTTATATCGCCGTTAAAATTATACGCGTTCGCGCTGCATCCGCCGCTGCAATAGAATTTTGCGAAGCAGTTTTTGCATTTTTCTTTCGTGTACACGTTTGATTTTTCAAAATACTGCTCAATATCGCGGTCAATCGTTCCCTCAAATACCGTGCCCATCTTAAAATCGGTGTTTCCGACAAACTGGTGGCAGGGGTAAATATCGCCCTGCGGCGATACCGCGAGATACTCGTGACCCGCGCCGCATCCCGACAGGCGCTTCACCGCGCAGGGACCTTGGTCAAGGTCTATCATAAAGTGAAAAAAGTTAAACCCTCTTCCCTCTCTGTAACGCTTTACATATTCCTCCGTGAGCTTTTCGTACTCCTTCAAAATCTGCGGTATATGCTCCGGTCTTAACGCGTAATCCTCCTCGTAGGGCGCGACAACCGGCTCAACGCTCGTCTGCTTAAAGCCCAAATCCGCCATATGCAGAACATCGTTTGAAAAATCGAGATTTTTCGCCGTGAACGTTCCGCGCACATAGTAATTCGTTTGATTTCGGCTCTCGGCAATATCCTTGAACTTCGGAACGATTATGTCATACGAGCCGCTTCCGTCAACCTTGTAACGCATACGGTCGTTGACCTCCCTGCGCCCGTCAAGGCTCATAACGATGTTCGACATATTTTCGTTTATATATTCCTTTTTCTTATCGTCCAAAAGCAAGCCGTTGGTCGTAATCGTAAACCTGAAATTCTTGTCGTGAAGCTTGCCCTGCTCCTTCGCGTATTCGGTTATCTCCTTTACGACTTCGAAATTCATAAGCGGTTCGCCGCCGAAATAGTCTATTTCTATATTGCGCCTTGAGCCGCTGTTATTTATAACAAAGTCAATCGCCTTTTTGCCGACCTCGGCGCTCATAAGGCATCTGCCGCCCTTGTATTCGCCGGTATCGCCGAAGCAGTATTGACAGCGCAGATTGCAGTCGTGCGCGATATGCAGGCAAAGCGCCTTTACCACCGACTGCTTATTCCAATTTTTAGCAATGTCCGCATAGCAGTCCTCTGTAAAAAGCTGTCCGTTATTTGTAAGCGACGTGATTTCCGCATAGCCCTCCTCTATGTCCTCGGCACTGTAGCTCTCCGCCAAAGCGTCCTTTATAAGCTGCGGGCAGCTTGCCTCCGGGGCAAAAGGCTCCAAGCAAAAGTCAAGTATATCATACACCACATCGTCGACAACGTGTACCGCGCCCGAATAAACATCAAGCACGATGTTCATATCAAGCATTTTATA
>JAJPXA010000179.1 GCA_021205715.1 Bacillota bacterium | reverse complement strand
GTCATTCCCCGTGAGTGTGTTCAGCCGGCTCGAATTCGCGTGGCAAATCGCGAGCGCCAAGCCGTCCGCCGCGTCGTCGGGCTTGGGTATCTTATCGAGGTGCAAAAGCATCTTCACCATAGTCTGCACTTGATTTTTATCCGCCCTGCCGTAGCCCGTGACCGCCTGCTTCACCTGAAGCGGCGTGTACTCGTACACCGGCACGCCCGCGTTCACGGCAGCGAGCAGTATAACGCCTCTCGCCTGCGCGACCTTTATCGCGGTTTTCTGATTGCTGTTAAAAAACAGCTCCTCAATCGCTATCGAATCCGGCTTGTACCTATCCAAATAATACCGCATACCGTCATATATGCTTTTAAGCCGGTCGGTGGTTTTCTCCCCCGCCTCCGTAAGTATCGCGTTATATTCAAGCGTCCTGAATTTGTTTCCGTTAAATTCTATCACCCCTATGCCCACTATCGCATACCCGGGGTCTACTCCGATTATAATCATAATTTATTAAACCTGCCTTAAATTTTTATATTATTACATCTTGAATATTCATTCATAATGGTGTATAATATTTCATATACAATATATTTTAAACTATTTTAGGAGGAATTGCAACTATGGCAAAGGAAAAAGTTGTTCTCGCCTATTCGGGCGGACTGGACACATCTATTATAGTCCGTTGGTTAATTGAAAACTACGGCTACGAGGTTATCTGCGTATGCGGCGACGTCGGACAAGGCAAGGAAACGGACGGTCTTGAGGAAAGAGCGAAGCGTTCGGGCGCGTCAAAGTGCTACATTGCCGATTTAAGAGATGATTACGTAAAGGATTATATATTCCCGACCTTAAAAGCGGGCGCGGTATATGAGGGCAAGTACCTTTTGGGCACATCCCACGCGCGTCCGATAATCGCGAAAAAGCTTGTCGAAATCGCGCATAAAGAGGGAGCCACGGCTATATGCCACGGCGCCACGGGAAAAGGCAACGACCAGGTAAGATTCGAGCTTACGATAAAGGCGCTCGACCCGTCATTAAAAATCATAGCTCCCTGGAGAATTTGGGACATCAAGTCACGCGAGGACGCGGTTGACTACGCGGAGGCTCACGGCATAGAGGTTCCGGTTACAAAGCAGGATTTGTACTCGCGCGACAGAAACATATGGCACATCAGCCACGAGGGTATGGATCTCGAGGATCCCGCGAACGAGCCGCAGCTCGAGTCGCTCTTGAAGCTCGGCGTATCGCCCAAGCAGGCGCCGGATGAGCCTACCTATGTCACAATAGGCTTTGAAAAAGGCGAGCCGGTATCGGTAGACGGCGAAAAGCTCGCGCCGCGCCCGCTTGTTGAAAAGCTCAACGAGCTTGGCGGCAAAAACGGCATCGGCATCGCGGACATCGTCGAGGACAGACTTGTCGGAATGAAATCGCGAGGCGTATACGAAACTCCGGGCGGCACAATTTTATACACCGCGATACAGGAGCTTGAATATCTCTGCCTTGACCGCGACACGCAGGCGTTTAAGCGCCAATCGGCGATTAAATTCGCGGAGCTTGTATACGACGGAAAATGGTTTACGCCGTTAAGAGAATCGATGTCGGCAATGTTCGACGTTATGGACGAAACAGTAACGGGCGAGGTTAAGCTCAAGCTCTACAAGGGTATGGCGACGCCCGCGGGCGCGAAATCACCGTACTCGCTTTACAACGAGGACATCGCGTCGTTCGGCGACAGCCACGAGCTGTATTCGCACAAAGACAGCGAAGGCTTTATAAACCTCTTCGGACTGCCGTTAAAGGTACGCGCAATGATGAAGAAAAAGAACAATTTAGACTGATTTGGCAAAACAAACTGCGGGCGGTGGATAAATTTATTTTGAAGCCGCCCGCGTAATCTATATTTCAAGGCGGGAGGCGAGCCGATGCAGAAAACACATTCACATTATTACGTCCACCTGGACTTTTTAAGAATACTTTCCGCAGTTATGGTTATCGCCATACACTGCCTTATCACGATAACGGACGAAACGCCGTTCACACACGCGGCGGCGGCGAACATAATTCATAACATTCTGAATTTTTCGGTGCCGATGTTTCTTATCATAACGGGCGGCTTGCTTATGTCGAACGAAAAGGAGTACACGTACAAGGATATGTTAAAAAAATACATACTCCGCGCGCTTCTCTCCATCATAGTTTTCGGCACGGCGTTCGCGCTTTTGGAGCTTGTCGTAACGTACAGAACCGTCAACTTAAACATACTGTTGACATCGGTGTTATATATGCTCACCGGACGCTCGTTCGACCATATGTGGTATCTGTACACGCTGATAGGACTTTACCTCATAACGCCTGTTTTCAAGCCGTTTTTAAAATCCGCACCGAAAAGAAGAGTCGAGTGCTTTCTGCTCGCACTCTTTGTCGTAAACTACGTTTTCCCGTGCGTGAACTCGATTTTCGACATAAGTATAGCATTCACGCTCCCGATTACCAAATGG
Source organism: Bacillota bacterium (assembly GCA_021205715.1). Taxonomy (GTDB): domain Bacteria; phylum Bacillota; class Clostridia; order UBA1381; family UBA1381; genus 12844. Next base: position 2,265 of record JAJPXA010000179.1, on the reverse strand, counting down.
CCGATTTTCTACTACATATACGGCTACTACCTGATGGTGCATACCGCGGACTTGAAAAAAGCATTTCCCGCGGTCGCGGTAATCATCGTTTCGATATGCTGTATCGCGGCGTTAAGCGTGCTTGGAACCGCAGACGAGCGCTTTGAGCCGATAGCCGGACAAGGATCGCCGTTTATCATAGCGATTGTAACCGCGGTATATCTTTTGGCGCGCAAGCACGTAACCGCGCCGCGTAAAATATACTCCCTGCTCTCGCCGCTCGCGCTCGGAATTTACATAATTCACCCCGTGTTTATCCACATTTTTCGATTCGCGGGTATATCCGCGAACGAATACCCGTATCTGTATCCGGTATTGATAGCGGTAGTTTTTGTCTTGGCAACGGCGGCGTCATATGCAATGAACGCGGTTCTGCATTTTGCGATGCGGCAGGCATCCAAAATTCTTGCCAAGCTCAGAGCAAGATAAAACAAGATAAACCATAAAGGGAAGCATAAAAGGAAAGGAACAAGATATTATGAAACTTTGGGGCGGACGCTTTCAAAAGAATACCGACAAAAAGGTAGACGACTTCAACTCGTCGATACGCTTTGACAAAAGAATGTACAAGCAGGACATCCGCGGCAGTATCGCGCACGCGAAAATGCTCGGAAAGCAAAACATAATCCCGCAAGAGGACGCGGATAAAATAGTCGCGGAATTAAAGAACATCTTAGCCGACATTGAGGCGGGAAAGGTGGAATTTTTAATTGATGCGGAGGATATTCATATGAATATCGAAAAAATCCTCACCGACCGCATAGGCGACGCGGGCAAAAAGCTGCACACGGGACGGAGCCGAAACGATCAAGTCGCGCTCGACATCCGTATGTACCTTATGGACGAAACCGAGGAGATACGCGAAATGCTTCTGCACACTCTGAGGACGCTTTTGGAGCTTGCAAAGGAGCATACCGAAACGATAATGCCCGGCTATACGCATCTGCAAAAGGCGCAGCCGGTGACGTTCGCGCATCATTTAATGGCGTATTTTCAGATGTTCAAGCGCGATTTGGAGCGCCTTGACGACTGCCGCAAACGCACGGACTCGATGCCCTTAGGCTCGGGCGCGCTCGCGGCGACGACATACCCGCTCGACCGCGAATATGTGGCGGAGGATCTTGGTTTTTCATCCGTCACTCAAAACTCGCTCGACGCGGTTTCCGACCGCGATTTCGTAATCGAGCTTGCGTCGTGCCTGTCGATGATAATGATGCATTTAAGCCGATTTTCGGAGGAGCTTATATTGTGGTCAAGCAACGAATTTTCATTTGTGGAAATGGACGACGCGTTTTCGACCGGCTCGTCGATTATGCCGCAGAAGAAAAATCCCGATGTCGCGGAGCTTATCCGCGGCAAAACCGGCAGGGTCTACGGTCATCTTATGGGACTGCTCACCACGATGAAGGGCATCCCACTCGCCTACAACAAGGATATGCAGGAGGACAAGGAGCCGATATTCGACTGTATCGACACGGTTAAGCTGTGCCTGCCCGTGTTCTGCGATATGATAGCGACAATGACGGTAAACCGCGATAATATGCTCAAAGGCTCAAAGGGCGGATTCACGAACGCGACCGATGTCGCGGACTATCTTGTGAAAAAGGGACTGCCGTTCCGCGAAGCGCACGCGGTTGTCGGACGAATGGTAGCGCAGGCGCTCAACGAAAACAAGTCGCTCGACGAGTTCACCCTCGACGAGTTCAAGGAGTTCTCCGAAAGCATAGAGGACGACATCTACGATGCGATAAGTATGCAAACCTGCGTAAACGACAGAAAAATCATAGGCGGCCCCGCCAAGGAAACCGTAGAAAAGGCGATACAAGCGGCACAAGATTACCTAAAAACCGCCGAGCGCTAAAACTGAAAAATTTAAAATATACCCAAAAATACGAACACCCCACAGCTGTTCGTATTTTTTTGTTTTCCGCGCGGAAATTTAAATTTTTATTTAGGTGCGCAATTATGCGAGGCTCTGCCTCGCGCTCCGTCAGGGGCTTTGCCCCATTTGATTTCGCAAACGAAATCAAGGACCCACAAGGACTTGTAGTCCTTGATCCGCGTGCGAAACTACCGTTTCGCATTTGGAAAATATTATGGTCATTAAGGTAATGGTTGCCTGTTAATCAAATGAACATCATTGGCAATGCGATAAATTAATAACCTCATTCGCGCAAGCTAAAGGAGAGAATATATAAAAACGGATGTTTTTATATATTCCGACTG
>JAJPXA010000041.1 GCA_021205715.1 Bacillota bacterium | reverse complement strand
GGTCAAGGACTGCAAGTCCTTGCGGAGCGCGAGGCAGAGCCTCGTATAACACTCACCTAAACACAAATTTAAACAACCAAAAGGAGATTAATTTTATGAAAAAAATATTATCCGCTTTTTTGGCGGCGGCGGTGATTTTTACGGCATTGCCGGTGTTGGCGGAGGATGCGGCTGTGCTTGAGGATGTGATTACCGTTATTGCGGGGGATAAGGCGATTGAATTTGACGTTAATCCTATAATCGAAAATGATATACTGCTTGTATCTGTACGCGAGCTTTGTGAGGCGTGCGGAGCAACGGCAGAATGGGATGCGGAAACGCAGACGGTTTCGATTGAGAAGCCTTATTCTACAGTGATATCAATGAAAAATTTGCTTATTACGGTAGGTAGCTCACAAATGCAGAGGAGCATAACATATGTCGAGGACGGCTCGGTAAGCTATGATGTTATTGAGCTTGGAGCTCCCGCAAGAATTATAGACGGGTGCGTATTTGTGCCGCTTCGCAGGGTTGTGTATGAGCTGGGGTATAACCACGTTGTATGGGATGCCGAAACTCACGCCGCATGGCTTTCAACGCTTCGTGTCGATGTGTCGTCGGTCGGCGCCGCAGCGGGCGCGGATGAGGATGTGATTACCGTTATGGCAAAAAGCAAGGCAATTAAATTTGACGTTAATCCGATAATTGAAAATGATCGAATACTCGTTCCCGTTCGCGCACTTTGCGAGTCGAGCGGCGCGGCGGTGGAATGGGATGCCGAAACACAGACTGTTTCGATTGAGAAGTCTAATGCCGTTGAAACAAAGCGGTTGATAATTACAACAGACAGTTCGCAAATGCAAAAGAGCATGACGCAAATCAATGACGGCTCGGCAAGCTATGATGTCATAGAGCTTGATGCTCCCGCGAAAATCATCGATGGACGAACGTTTGTGCCGCTCCGCGCGGTCGCGGAGGAGCTTGGGTATAATGTTATCACCTGGGACGGCGTAACGCGCACAGCAGAGCTTGCCATTGTTACTTCCGACCCGCCGGCAAGTGCGACGGCGGCACCTTTGAACGCGGAGCCGGACGTATGATGGGTTTAAAAGGGACGTCGAGGGTTTTGACTTTGCGGAGCAAAGTCAAGGGTCCCCTACGAAGTCTAATGCACTCAAATGCGAAACGATAGTTTCGCAGCAATCCTACGATTTGCAAAGCAAATCAAAAGACCCCTACGAATAAATGCATTTTATACTCAAAAGCGAAACGACAGTTTCGCACGCAGGTCAAGGACTGCAAGTCCTTGCGGAGCGCGAGGCAGAGCCTCGCATATATTACACATCTAACCCCAATACATCACCAAGAAAGGAGAAACCGATATGTCTTTTTGCCATTTGCACACGCACACGGAGTACAGCTTGCTTGACGGGGCGGCGAGCGTTAAGAAGCTTATCTCGCGTGTCAAGGAGCTTGGTATGACGTCGTGCGCGATAACCGACCACGGCTCCATGTACGGTGCCGCGGAATTTTATAAAGAGGCAAAGGCGAACGGTATTCATCCGGTTATAGGCTGTGAGGTGTATGTCGCGCCGCGAAGCCGGTTTGATAAGGTTCACGGCACGGACAACCGCATAAGCCATTTGATTTTGCTCGCGGAAAACAACGCGGGTTATAAAAACCTGATGCAAATTGTGAGCCGCGCGTATATCGACGGCTTTTATTACAAGCCGCGAATAGATATGGAGCTGCTGTCGGAGCACGGCGAGGGACTTATCGTGACCTCCGCCTGCCTTGCGGGCGAGATACCGAAATTGCTCCTTTCGGGCGACTATGCGGGCGCGAAAAAAACCGCGCAAAAGTATATAGATATAGTAGGAAAAGACAATTATTTCCTTGAAATTCAGGATCACGGCATAGCCGAGCAAAAGCGCGTGATACCGGATATAATAAGGCTGTCGGAGGAGCTGGGGGTCGGACTTGTCGCGACAAACGACATACATTACCTCACAAAATCCGACGCGAAATATCAAGACCTTTTAATGTGCATACAGACCGAAAAAAAGGTGAACGATAAGGACAGGATGCGCTTTGAAACTGAGGAGTTTTACGTGAAAAGTCCCGAGGAAATGGCGGAACTGTTCAAATACGCGCCCGAGGCGCTGGAGAATACGGGTCGTATCGCCGAGCGGTGCAATGTCGAGCTTGATTTCGGCTCGCGGCATTTGCCGTCGTTCGATGTGCCCAACGGCAAGGACGCGTTCGCATATTTAACGGAGCTTTGCAATGACGGCATTAAAATCAGATATGAAACCGTAACGAGCGAGCTTCAAGAGCGCCTTGATTACGAGCTGGGCGTTATAAAAAATATGGGATTTGTCGATTACTTTTTGATAGTAAACGATTTTATACGCTACGCGCGCTCAAAAAATATTATGGTGGGTCCCGGGCGCGGAAGCGCGGCGGGAAGCCTTGTTTCGTACTGCCTGGGCATAACGAAGGTCGACCCGATAAAGTACTCGCTTATTTTCGAGCGCTTTTTAAACCCCGAGCGCGTTAGTATGCCGGATATAGACATAGATTTCGAGCCGGAAAGACGGCAGGAGATAATCGACTATGTTGTGGAAAAATACGGCAAGGAACAGGTCGCGCAGATTATAACGTTCGGCACTATGAAGGCGAAGCTCGCGATTCGCGACGTCGGACGCGCGATGGATATGCCTTACGCCGATGTTGATAAGGTGGCAAAGCTCATTCCTTTCGACCTCGGTATGACGATAGAAAAAGCTATGAACGTAAATCCGGAGCTTAAATCGCTTTACGGCGAGGATATGGGAGTGCGCGAGCTGTTGGACAATTCCATGGCGCTCGAGGGACTGCCGCGCCACGCGTCGACTCACGCGGCGGGAGTCGTGATAACGAGCGAGCCGATAATGAATTACGTTCCGGTGCAGCTCAATAACGAGGGCTTTACGGTGACGCAGTTTACAAAGGACACGGTTGAGGAACTCGGTCTTTTGAAAATGGACTTTTTGGGTCTTAGGAACCTCACGGTTATTGTAAATGCGGTGAAAATAATAAAAATCAACAAGGGCGAGGATATAGACCTCGACCGCCTCGATTACGGCAGAAGCGAGGTATACGAGCTTATTTCCTCCGGCAATACCGACGGAGTTTTTCAGCTTGAAAACGCGGGTATGAAGTCGTTTATGACGGAATTGAAGCCGTTCTGTCTGGAGGATATAATAGCCGGCATCGCGCTTTACCGCCCGGGGCCGATGGAGCAGATACCGCGCTACATTCACAATAAAAACCATCCCGAGGACGTGACATATAAGCATCCGCTTTTGGAGGACATCCTGAAAACCACCTACGGCTGTATGGTATATCAGGAGCAGGTTTTGGAGATTGTAAGGGTGCTTGCGGGATACTCGCTCGGAAAAGCGGACACGCTGCGCCGAGTTATATCCAAGAAAAAAGCGGATAAAATGAAAGTCGAGCGCCAAAACTTTATTTACGGAAACGAGGCGGAGGGCATACCCGGCTGTATAAAAATGGGAATTGACGAGCAGACGGCTATGGCCGTTTTTGACGAGATAAACGATTTCGCAAATTATGCGTTCAACAAATCCCACGCGGCGGCATACGCGTATATAGCGTATCAGACCGCGTATTTGAAGACGTTTTACCCTGTGGAATTTATGGCGGCGCTTATATCGAGCCTCGGCGATACCGATAAAATTCCGCATTATATCAAAAATTGTTCGGATATGGGCATCGCCAAGCTGCCGCCGGACATAAACAAAAGCCGTGAAATTTTCACGGTTGAGGGCAACGCGATACGCTACGGACTCGCATCGATAAAAAACGTCGGCAGAGCGGCGGTCGCGGCGGTGGTAAAGGACAGGGACGAAAACGGAGAGTTTAAATCGTTCGCGGATTTTATAGACAGAGCCTATCCTTTGGGCATTAATAAGAAATCTCTTGAATATCTTATAAAGAGCGGAGCGTTTGACTCTATGGGCATAAAACGCTCGCAGCTTTTGGCGGTGTACGAGAGCGCGCTTGACAGCGGCGCGGCGGAGGCGCGCGGCAATATAGCGGGGCAAATGTCGCTTTTCGACGACGGCGGTGCGGACGAGCTTGAGTTTCCGAAACTTGACGAGCTTGACAAGCGCGTGCTTCTCGCGTATGAAAAGGACGCGGTTTCGATGTATTTTTCCGGGCATCCTATGGATGAGTACGGGGATTTCGCAAAACGCGTGAGCAGCCGCGATATTTCCTCGATAACGATGAGCGTAAGCCGCGATGAAAACGGGATGTATGTTCCGGTGCCGGGAGGCTTAAAGGATAATGAAAGCGTGGTCATATGCGCGTATATCTCGGAGCGGCGTAATAAAACCACGCGCGCAAACTCGCAGATGGCGTTTTTGAAGCTCGAGGATTCGGCGGGGGAGATTGAATGCATAGTGTTCCCGAAGGTGCTGGCGAAATATTCGTCGATTGTCCAAGAAAATTCAATTATGGTAATAAAAGGCAGAGTATCGTTCCGCGAGGACGAGGAACCGAAGCTCATAGCAGAAACGTTTACCGACGCTGCCGTATACGCCGAACAAACGCCCGAAATTATGTATATAAAGCTCAAAACAAAGGACAAGGCGGCGCTGGAGCTTGTGTCAAGGACGCTTGCCCCGTACTCGGGAAACACGGAGGTGCGCCTGTTTTTCGCGGATACGAAAAGCGTTTCGTCGGTGCCAAGACGCCTTTGGATTAATCCAAGCG
>JAJPXA010000051.1 GCA_021205715.1 Bacillota bacterium | reverse complement strand
CATTTATCCACATTTAAATCAGTGATTTTCTTGTTTTCAAGGCAAGTTATCCACACCGTTTTGTGAAAGTGTGGATAGAATTATGTAAACTTGCGGGAAAATTTGGTTTTTTGTTCACACTCTTAAACATTTGAGGGATAAATTTCCTTTTATAAAAATAAATCCAAAATTGTCTTGACAAATCGGGAAAATGGGGGTATAATATCTATGTTTTAATTATTTACCGCTTTAATACTATAAAGCGAAAGGAGATAAAAATGTCTGATTACACTCTGCGATGAGTGCAGTATAAAGAAGGAAACCGAAATCACCATACAAGCTGTTTTCGCGTCCTGCGGCTACCGTGAGGTTGAAACACCGATGTTTGAATATTACGACTGCTATGCCGGCAGACAGGGGCAAATAGCGCAGGAAAATTTGTATAAATTTTTCGACGAGCAGGGAAGAGTCCTTGTATTACGCCCCGATTTCACAACATCGATAGCGCGTATGGCGGCTACAAAAGAGGAAAATTCTCCCGTGCCGCTTCGCTATATGTACACCGGCAGCGTGTTCCGCGCGGAACAAACCGAGGGGGCAAGACGGCGCGAGTTTACGCAAAGCGGAATCGCGCTTATCGGCTCCTGCTCGGCGGCGGCGGATGCGGAGGTTATCGCGGCGGCGACCGAAGCTGTTTTGGCGGCGGGCATCGAGGAAATGACCGTCGAGATAGGTCAGGTCGCGTTTTTCAACGGCTTGGCGGAGCAAACGGAGCTTAAAAGCGCCGACGCCGAGCGGCTTCGAGAGAGAATAGATTCAAAGGATGTTGTCGGAATACGTGAGATTTTAAAAGACCTGAATATGGATGATAATATAAAATCCCTTATAGAGGAGCTTCCGTATTTGTTCGGAGATATTTCCATACTCGACAAGGCGCGAGTCCCGGGGCTTAACGAAACATCGAAAATAGCGCTCGACAATCTGCGCGACATTTACAATCTGCTGTGCGAATACGGCTTCGAAAAATACGTGTCGATAGATCTCGGAATGCTTCAGAGTATCGACTATTACACCGGCTCAATATTTAAATTCTACACCCACGGCGTGGGATTTCCGATATGCGCCGGCGGCAGATACGACCGTCTTATGGGTAATTTCGGCGCGCCCAAGGGCGCGGTCGGCGCGGCGATAGGCATTAACCGTCTTATGCAGGCGCTCGGACGCACCGCGCCGGCGGATCGCGGCGTGATGATGATGTTCGCCGAAAAAGGCGCGGCAGCTGACGCGCACGAGCTTTCAAGCGCGCTCCGCGATTGCGGTTATATAATCGAGAATTACATCAACGGCTATGAATACTCCGAGGCGGTAAAGCTCGGCAAAATGAAGGGCATCGCCTGCATTATAAGGGTATACACGGACGGTACGGTCGAGCTTCACGTTCTCGAAAACGGCAGCATCACAAGAACCGATATTAACGAGTTCATCAGCATTTATGCCGATAACGCGGAATGAAAGAGGGTAATAATATGAGATATTTAACGGTGGCTCTTGCCAAGGGCAGATTGGCGGAGCTTGCAATGGATATATTTATTTCAATAGGTATGGACTGCTCGGAAATGAAAGAAAAAACGAGGAAGCTTATATTCACCGATGAAAAAAATAAGATGAAATTTATTCTTGTAAAGGCGTCGGATGTTCCGACCTACGTCGAATACGGCGCGGCGGACATCGGTATCGTCGGAAAGGACACCATTTTGGAGGAGGGCAGAAACCTCTATGAAATGGTGGATTTGGGCTTCGGCAAATGCAGAATGTGCGTATGCGGGCCGGTTGATTTAAAGGGCAGGCTTGACGAGATTCCGGAATTACAGGCCGCGGCGACATCCCCCGGGATTGCAAGGCGATATTTTCAGGATGAAAAGGGTCAGACGATTGACATTATCAAGCTCAACGGCTCCGTGGAGCTTGCGCCGCTTGTGGGACTTTCCGACGTTATAGTCGACATCGTCGAAACCGGCAAAACGCTCAAGGAAAACGGACTTGACGTTCTTGAGCCGATATGCGGTCTTTCCGCGCGGCTTGTGGTAAACAAGGTCAGTATGAAAATGGAGCGCGAGAGGATAATGAATATAGTAAACAGCTTCAGAAGCATTACCGAGGAGGCGCAAAAATGAGAATTTATCCGGCGATAGATATAAAGGATGGAAAATGCGTCCGCCTTTTGCAGGGGAGATTTTCCGATGTTACGGTTTTCGGCGACAATCCCGCGGATACGGCAAAAAAATGGGAGAGCCTCGGCGGCGAGTTTATACACGTCGTAGACCTCGACGGCGCGCTTAAGGGGCGCGGAGTGAACGAGGAAATAATACGCGGCATATGCGCGGCGGTATCCGTTCCCGTGCAGACGGGCGGCGGCATACGCTCCATGGAGGATATTAAATCGCGCTTGAACTGCGGCGTAAATCGTGTTATAATAGGAACAAAGGCTGTTTCGGACAGCGAGTTTGTAAAACGAGCGGTCGACGAATACGGCGAAAAAATAGTTATCGGCATCGACGCGAAGGACGGAATGGTCGCGGTCGAGGGTTGGGAGAAAACGAGCGATTTCACGGCAGTCGATTTCGCGAAAAAAATGGAAAGCCTCGGCGTTAAAACGATAGTCTACACCGACATCGCGACAGACGGCACGCTGCAAGGTCCGAACGTCGCGGCGATGGCGGAAATGGTTAAAAGCACCGGACTTGACGTGATAGCCTCCGGCGGTGTGGGCGATATTTCGCATATCGCGGCGCTTAAAGATACCGGTGTTGAGGGCGTCATCGTGGGACGCGCCCTGTATACGGGAAATGTTAATCTCGCGGACGCGTTAAAAGCGGCGGAATGATTATGGACAGAAGCTTAAAACGAGTAACAAGCCTTGCGCGAAAGGCAATTGAGGATTATAATATGATAGCCGACGGCGACCGCGTCGCGGTCGGCGTTTCGGGCGGTAAGGACAGCCTGACGCTGCTTTGCGCGCTCGCGGAGCTGTCGCGGTATTATCCGAAAAAATTCACCGTCACGGCTGTAACGCTCGATATGGGATTTCACGCGGACTGGAGCGGAGTCAAACGGCTCTGTGATGAGCTGGATGTCGAATATATAGTAAAGCAAACGCAGATAAAGGACGTTATTTTCGACATACGCCGCGAAAGCAACCCCTGTTCTCTGTGCGCCAAAATGCGGCGCGGCTCGCTTAACGACGCGGTCAAGGAGGCGGGCTGCAACAGAGTCGCGCTCGGGCATCATATGGACGACGCGATTGAAACCTTTTTCCTGAGCCTGTTCTACGAGGGCAGACTGAACTGTTTTTCGCCGGTCACGTACTTGAGCCGCTCGGATTTGTATCAAATTCGCCCGATGATTTACGCGGAGGAGCGCCTGATACGGGGCGCGGTCAAAAACAACAGTCTGCCGGTGGTGTCGAACCCCTGTCCGGCTGACGGCGAAACGAAGCGCGAGGATATGAAGCGGCTTATAAAAACGCTTGAGGGCGGTATGCAAAAGGGGTTGAAAACACGCCTCTTTACCGCGATACGCCAAGGTCTTCCCGACTGGAAAACCGGCGGTTAATAAAGGAGATAAATATGAGAGTAAGACGAAAAAAGCATTGCGCGGAGCGAATGGAAAACTGCGCGGATATATGGATACGGGACCCCGAAACGCTCAAGGGCAAATGGCGCGAAGCGTTCGGCAATTCCAACCCGATACACGTTGAGATAGGCTGCGGCAAGGGCGGCTTCACAGCCGGTATGGCTGAAAAATACCCCGACGTGAATTTTGTCGCGGTTGAGGTGGTCGAGGACATAATCGTTATGGCGATGGAAAAGATTAAGGAAAAGGGACTCAAAAACGTGCTGTTCACGAATATGGACGCCGCGAACACCGACAGCATTTTCGCCGAGGGCGAGGTTGAGCGGATATACCTCAATTTTTCCGATCCGTGGAAAAAGAAAAAACAAGCGAAAAGACGCTTAACACATAAAAATTTTCTTGACAGATACAAGATGATTCTCAAGGACGGCGGCGATATATGGTTCAAAACCGACAACAAGCAGTTGTTCGAGTTTTCGCTGAACTCGTTTGCGGCGGAGGATTTTAAAATGCGAAACATAACCCTCGATTTGCACAATTCGGACTTTGAGGGTAATATAATGACCGAATATGAGGAACGGTTTGTATCATTGGGTCAGCCGATATACCGCCTTGAGGCGCGGTATGTTAAATGATTTTTCGGTGGTGGCGCAAAAACGCATTGGAGGACTAAAATGAAAATCACACTTGCTCACGGCAGCGGCGGACGGGAAACGTCGAGGCTGATTGAAAATATTTTTAAAAAGGCAAATTCCAACGCCGTGCTTGATATGCCGGAGGACAGCGCGGTTGTCGCGGGCGGCTCCAAAATCGCCGTCACGACCGACAGCTTTGTTGTCACGCCGTTGTTTTTCCGCGGCGGCGACATCGGCAGATTGTCGGTATGCGGCACGGTAAACGACCTGCTTATGCGCGGCGCCGTGCCGAAATATATAACAAGCGCGTATATCATAGAGGAGGGCGCGGACACTCAAATGCTTGAAAAAATAGCCCGCTCTATGTCCGAAACCGCGCGTGAGGCGAACGTTACTGTTATCGCGGGCGATACAAAGGTAATCGAAGGGAACGGCGGCGTTTACATCAACACCACGGGCATAGGCTTCGTAAATGACGGCGTCGATATAAAAAGCTCCGGCTGTAAGGCGGGCGACGCGGTGATA
>JAJPXA010000115.1:4297-4780 GCA_021205715.1 Bacillota bacterium | reverse complement strand
CTCATCGTCAACCGGTATTTCTCTTTCGCAACGCGGTATTATCACGGGCGCCACGCCGCCCGTCGCGACCGCCCGCGCGTCCGCGCCAAGCTCGCGGCGTATTTTGTCTATCATTCCGTCGATGCTCGCGGCTGTGCCGTACATAATTCCCGATTTCATACAATCGGCGGTGTTTGTGCCGATTATGGTTTTCGGCTTCTCGAGCGAAATTTTCGGAAGCTGCGACGTGCCGCTGACAAGCGAGTTGAGCGACACCGTAACGCCCGGCATAATAACCGTGCCTATATACGCGCCCTCGCCGTTAATCACGGAAATCGTGGTCGCCGTACCCATATCTATGATTATAAGCGGCGCGCCGTATTCGGCTATTCCCGCGACGGCGTCGACCACCAAATCCGCGCCGAGAAGCGCGGGATTGTTCGTAAGAATTTTAAGCCCCGTTTTAATTCCCGAGCCTATAACCAAGGTGTCACAGCCGAACAG
>JAJPXA010000115.1:0-4287 GCA_021205715.1 Bacillota bacterium | reverse complement strand
CCTTTAAAACATTCGTGATGTTCGGAACGACGGATGAAATTATAGCCGCGTTCACCTCGTTTAAGTCTATATCGTAAATTTCAAGTATGTTTTTGAATATCATAGCGTATTCAAGCTCCGTGGAGGTTTGATTTGTCGCGATGCGCTCGATAAAAAGTATTTTATCCTCCCCGCAGCAGCCTATAACTATATTGGTATTTCCAACATCCAAAGCCAGCAGCATAATTTTTCTCCTTACTTCGTATTTTATATGAATTATATCATTTGCGCCCTCGTTTTTCAACCGATACGGCAAATTTTCGGCTTACATTTTTATAAGATGCAGTATCTGCGTCGAAAAATCGCGGTTTTCATATGTCGGCTCAAATCCTCTGTACATCAGCTCGTCGCCGCCGTATACGGCGTTCGTGTACTCGTCGCGGTAGTCCGCATCCGCGTCAAGTCCCATAAGCCTAACGCGCTTTTCGCCGCTGTTTATAACCGACAGCACCTTGGCGCACATAACAAATGCCTCGGATTTGTCCTTTGCCGCCGTTTCCCACGCGCAGTAATTTGTCGTGTACGGATTTTCAAGGCGGTAAAAATCGCCGTCCGCCATAAGGCGCCGAAGCGCCTTTGCCGTTTTCACCTGCGCCTTTATTTCCTCAAATTCCTCATCATCCGCTTTTGTTATGTCAAGCTCGTAACCGAACACTCCGCAGTAGGCGACATCGCCGCGCGTTTTTAACGATGTCACGCGTCCGTTTTGATGATTGGGAACCGCCGTGACGTGCGCCGAAATTGACGATATAGGATAGGCTATCGACGTCGAATACTGTATCTGCAAACGCTTTACGGCATCAGAATTGTCGCTCGCCCAAATCTGCGGCATATACGCGAGTATTCCCGCGTCGAAGCGTCCGCCGCCGCCGCTGCATCCCTCGAACAGTATGTTCGGAAAACGCGACGTGATTTCTTCGATGATTTTATATAACCCGAGCGTAAATCGATGATTAAATCCATTATACGGCATATCGGTCATCGGTCGGTTCATATCCCATTTTACGTATTCTATATTCGCGCTCGAAAGCACGGCACATACCGCGTCCGTGATATAGCGGCGCACATCCTCCCTCGTTAAATCAAGCAGGTATTCGTGGCGGCTCTTTGCCGGCTCTATCCCCTCCGTCCGCACTATCCAATCCGGATGCAGGCGGTAAATATCGGAATCGGGGTTTACCGCCTCCGGCTCAAACCACAGTCCGAATTTAAGTTCCATATCGTTTATCTTTTTCGCAAGACCGCCTATTCCCGACGGGATTTTATCCGTGTTTACAACCCAATCGCCGAGCGATGTGTTCTCGTCGTTTCGTTTTCCGAACCAGCCGTCGTCAAGCACGAACATCTCAATTCCCGCGTCCTTTGCCTTTTCGGCAATTCTTAAAAGCTTTTCCTCGGTAAAATCGAAATATGTCGCTTCCCAATTGTTTATAAGTATCGGGCGCTCCTTGTCCGCCCATTTGCCGCGGCACAGGTTTTGACGGATAACATCGTGCAGCTCGCGCGAAATACCGCCTATGCCCTTGTCGGAATAACACATAATCGACTGAGGCGTATAGAAGCTCTCTCCCGAATCCAGCACCCATTCGAAGCCGAACGGATTTATGCCCTGCATAATGCGCACACCGCCGTATTGGTCGCATTCGAGCATTGTGGAATGATTTCCGCTGTAAACCAAGGTCATCGAATAAACCTCGCCGTGATTCTCGTCCGCGCCCTTTGACGCGAGCATTACAAACGGGTTCATATTATGTCCGCTGCCGCCGCGCGCGTTCGATATGTCAATCTTGACGCCTTGCGGGACGCTCTCGCGGCACATCTCGCGCTCCTTTCCCCAGCCGCCCGAAAAATAGATAAGCTCGTAATCATCTTTGGGCATATCCGCGGACGCGCTATAGGCGGAGTCGATTTTTATCTGCGCGTCGGATATGTTTGTTATTTTCACATTTCGCGCTATTATGTCAAACTCGTCGAACACCGTGTAGCTTAAAACAACCTCGTATCCCAAATTTTTATCCTCAAGCGTAATATCGAGCGTCTGCGCGTTTTTGCCACCCGCGAACAGGCTCGGCATTCCCTCGATTTCGCTTGCCGCGTTTTCCGTAATCTTATGCGATTTGTATGTAAGACGCGAAACTCCGCTGCCGTTTTTGCCGATTATCCGATATGCCGGCGAGCGCAGGTCGGTGTAGCCGTATGCGGGATACTCCTGCGGGCATATATCGAGCGTCCACTTATCCGACGCGTATCCGCCCCATATGATCCACCTTTGCTTTATCCAATCATAGCTTTTGCCGCGCAGCTTTTTACCGTAATAGCAGTGGAGCAAATCGCCGCATTCATTTACCGACATAATATAGCTTATATTTTTCCCCCGCAAATGAAATACATTTTCGTTTTTTTCAATCATAAAACCTATTCCTTTCTATGACCCGATTTTTAAAATCACAGCTCTCCCAACATATCCGAGAGTCTTGCAAATTCTTCCAATGACAACGTTTCGCCGCGGCGCCGCGGGTCTATGCCCAAAGCGTTCATTTTTTCCGCCAATACCGCTTTGTCTAAGCCGAAAAACGCTCCCAGGCAATTTAAAAGCGTTTTTCTGCGCTGCGAAAACGCAGCTTTTACCGTGTTAAAAAACATTTCCTCGTCACTTACCGCGACGCTCGGCTTTTCCGGCACATCAAGCCGCACCACCGCGCTGTCCACCTTTGGCGGCGGCACGAACATATCCGCCGTCACCTCTGTTACAACCTCGGCGGCGGCATAATATTGGCATATGACCGACAGCGCGCCGTAGCTTTTAGTCGACGGCGCGGCGCATACGCGCTCGGCAACCTCCTTTTGAACCATTACTATCATACTCTTTAACGGCAGCTTTTTATCAAGCAATGAAATTATAATCTGCGTTGCGGCGTAATACGGCAAATTTGCCGCGACGCTTACGTCTTTGCCGTCAAATTCGTTTTGTATAAGCTCCGATAAATCGATTTTGAGCGCGTCCGCGTTTATGACCTTTACATTGTCAAACTCGCCGAGCGTGTAATCGAGCACATCCAAGAGGCTTTCGTCAAGCTCCACCGCGACGACCTTATCAAACGATTCCGCGAGCGCGCGCGTCAGCACTCCGAATCCGGGGCCGATTTCTATAACGCCCTCCGCGCCGCTCTCCCTTGCGGCTTTTACAATTTCCTCCAAAGCAGACTTTGATGTCAAAAAATTCTGACCGTATCCCTTTTTAAACGAAAATCCGAAGCGTCTTTGTATGTCGCGTATTGTTTTTACAGATGTTAAATCCATATTATTTATTCCTTTTTTTGATTTTATTTTTTTCGTTGTTTATCTCATTAACAAAATCATCATAATAATCTCTGAGACGCTCGCGAAGAGCGCCCGCGTTCTGCATTGTAAACATAAAACGGCTTTTTAAATTATGACTGACCTTAAATTCCAGCACGCGTTTTTTGAAGTCCTCAATCTTTACCACTATTTCCTTTTCCTTTGCGAACTCGCGCACCTTTGTCATTATATTCATCGACACGGCGAAGTCTATAAGGAATATTCCCGTAAAAATCCCGACAAAGTACGAGTACCATATATGGTTTACAAACCAATACAGCCACTCGTTTATAACGGGGTGGATGAGGAAATAATAAAGCGCGCTTAAAACCGCCCAGAAAAATGAGAAAAGCGGACATATTATGCCGTCTATATTTCCCCAAAGGTCTGAATAATCCCACAGCTTTATCTTCATTCCCTTTATAAAAATTAAGCCCGCTATGTATTCGATAAGCGTCATCGCCGCCGCCATAAGTATGAAAAGCACCGCGTTTGCCGCGATTTCGTTTTCTATGGGAATCTTAATGCTCGCCATAGCGTAAAGCGCGCACAGACCAAAGCCGTAAAGCGGCACGCACGGCCCAATCAAAAAACCCGGATTTACCCACTTTTTCTTTCGCTCGCCCATTACTATATTGCGGAACAGCAGCTCCAAAACCCAGCCGAGCATACTGCCGCACATAAACATAAACACGTATTCCAAATATTTTATAAAAAACTCGTTCATTTTGCTCTCCGTTTCGTTCTTACCGCATACGGCTTAATATTATAATATTAGTTTACAACAATATGCGATTTTTTTCAAGATGTATATTGAAAAATATAAATAATATGAAAATTTATGCAAATAAATTTAAATCCGATTAAAAACTTGTTGACTTTTGGCGAAAAATATATTATTCTATTAAT
>JAJPXA010000100.1 GCA_021205715.1 Bacillota bacterium | reverse complement strand
TTAAGAAACCGGCTTTTGTTTATTAAAAATTATGTTAGAAAAATGAGAGGAGTATATGTAATGGCAGATTTACAATTAAAACACATTTATAAGAGATACGCAGGCAATGTTACGGCGGTAAGTGATTTTTGTCTTGACATTGAGGATAAGGAGTTCATCATCCTTGTCGGACCTTCGGGATGCGGTAAGTCGACTACATTGAGAATGATTGCGGGACTTGAGGAAATCTCCGAGGGCGAGCTTTACATAGACGGCAGACTTGTAAACGACGTTGCGCCGAAGGACAGAGATATCGCAATGGTTTTCCAGAACTACGCTTTGTATCCGCATATGACAGTATATGATAATATGGCGTTCGCTTTGAAGCTCAGAAAAACACCGAAGGCTGAGATTAAGGCTCGCGTAACCGAGGCTGCAAAGATTCTTGATATAGAGCATTTGCTTGACAGAAAGCCGAAGGCTTTGTCCGGCGGTCAAAGACAGAGAGTTGCTATGGGACGCGCGATTGTCCGCGACCCGAAGGTATTCTTGATGGATGAGCCGCTTTCAAACCTCGACGCTAAGCTCAGAGTTGCGATGAGAACCGAGATTAAGAAGCTCCACAACAAGCTTCAGACAACATTCATTTACGTAACGCATGACCAGACAGAGGCTATGACGATGGGTACAAGAATCGTTGTTATGAAGGACGGCGTTGTACAGCAGGTTGACACTCCGGCTAACCTTTACAATAACCCCTGCAACGCCTTTGTAGCGGGATTTATCGGTTCGCCGCAGATGAACTTCATCGACGCGGAGCTTTCAAGCGAGAACGGCGGCATATACGCGTCATTCGGCGATAACAAGATTAAGATTCCCGAGGGCAAGGTAAATGACGAGCTGAAGAGCTATGTCGGAAAAACCGTAATCCTCGGTATCAGACCCGAGGATTTGCATGATGACGAAGCGTTTATCTCAAGCAGACCGGACGCTGTTTGCAGCGCTGACATTGAGGTTACGGAAATGATGGGCGCGGAAACATATCTTTATATGGATGTTGCCGGCAGTTCATTCACCGCAAGAGTAAATCAGCGCTCAACAACAAAAGCGGGCGATAATATCAAGATTGCTTTCGATACAAACAAGCTTCACATTTTTGATAAGGACACCGAGCTTGTTATTATGAATTAATTGTGCTTTAAATCGGAAAAGAGCCGCTTGAGCGGCTTTTTTCTTTACAAAAGCCCGAGGGCAATTTAAATTACGCATTTGATTTTGCGGACGCGAAGCGACAGAATTTTATCGGGAGGTATTATAATGACAGAGGATAATGTGCATAAGGATCACAGGAAAAGAATGTACGCGAGATATGACCAAATGAAATTTGAGGGTTTTAATGACCACGAAGTTCTTGAGATGCTGCTTTTTTATGTGATAAAAATGAGGAATACCAACGATATTGCACACGCTTTGCTGAACCGCTTCGGAAGTCTTGAGGGAGTTTTAAACGCTTCCGCGGAAAAGCTTGTAAAGGTGGAGAATGTGGGATATGAAACCGCGAGATACCTCAATATGTGGGGCAACGCGTTTAAGCGCAGCGATTATGTAAAACCGCCCAAAAATTTCAGGGGAGATGCCGCCGAAAAATTTTTGATAAACCTTTTCAAAGGCAAGCAAAGAGAGGAAATGTATATCATATGCCTCGATCCGCGCGATAACATTTTAAATTGCCGGATGCTTGACAGCGGCAGCTTTGAGAGCGCCGGAATAGACGTCGGCAAGGCTATAAGAACAGCGATTGACTATGACAGCGCGCAGGTTGTGTTCGCGCATAATCATCCGAGCGGCATTACTGTCGCGTCAAACGCCGACATTAACGTAACGTCAATCCTTTTGTCCGCTATGAATTTGGTCGGGATACGTATGCGCGATCATATCATAGTCGCGGGTGAAAAATGCGTAAGCATAACAAGAGAATACAACATAAAAGAGGAAAAGATTTTCAAAAATTGGCCGTAAAACGAAATTTTCGGCAAAATACAAGCGGACGCGGCGCGTCCGCTTTTTTGCGTATTGCGGCGCTCTCGCCCGACAAAAGCTGTAACCTAAAATTCCCCTTCGTCATATTATAAATTAAGCAGTCAGCAACCGTATATTCGCGCCTGTCGGGGTATATGGTTTTATATAGGCAGGCGGAAAGGCGGAGGATAAAATGGTTAAAACAATAAGCGTCATAGGCGGCGATCTTCGCCAGCTTACGCTCTACAATTTACTTTTGCAGTCCGGCTGCGAGGTCTGCCTTCAAGGCTTTGACAAGCTTGCCGATGTTCAAAATACAAACGATATTGCCGCGCTGTCATCTTCTGATGTAATCATACTGCCGATGCCGGTCACGATAGACGGCGTATATGTAAATTCCGTATACTCCGACGCGCCGATAAGGCTTGACGAGCTGATTGACGCGGCGCGCCCCTCCGCCGTATTTTTCGGAGGTCAAATAAAAGACGATCTTGCCGCGAAATTTAATGAGAAAAATATACGCTTTTATGATTATTTAACGCGCGAGGAGCTTGCTGTAAAAAACGCCGTCGCGACCGCCGAGGGTGCGATAGGCATAGCGATGTCCGAAACCCCGTTTACCCTGCACCGCAGTGACTGCCTTGTTTTGGGATACGGCAGAATAGGCAAGGTGCTGTCCAAAATGCTTCTGGGAATAGGGGCGAGGGTGACGGTCGCGGCAAGGCGCCATTCGGATTTGGCAATGGCGGAATGTAATGACTGCGCCGCCGTTAATATAAATGACCTGCGCGGCAATATACACAACTACAGCATTATTTTTAACACCGTTCCGGCGGTTATATTGGATTATCCGACGCTTCGGCGGGTAAACCGCGACGCGCTTATAATAGATTTGGCGTCGCGTCCGGGCGGCGTGGATTTTGAAACCGCAAAAAAGCTGGGGCTAAAGGTTATATGGGCGCTGTCGCTCCCGGGAAAGGTGGCTCCGGTTACCTCGGGTAAAATAATTAAAGACACAATTTTAAACATCCTAAACGAATTGGAGGTGTAAACCTTGGACTTTGAAAATAAAACAATCGGCTTTGCTATGTGCGGTTCCTTCTGCACCTTTAAAAAAGCGTTGGACGCTTTGTATGAGCTGTCGCTTACCGACGCGGATATTATCCCGATAATGAGCGAAATATCTTATTCGACGGATACGCGTTTCGGCACCGCGGACTATTTTAAGCGGGAGATTGAAAGTATAACGGGAAACAAAATTATACATACGGTAAAGGACGCGGAACCGATAGGCCCCAAAAAGCTTTTGGACGCCTTGGTTGTTCTTCCCTGCACCGGTAATTCTCTCGCGAAAATCGCCGCCGGAATAACGGATACATCTGTAACAATGGCGGTAAAGGTGCATTTAAGAAATCAAAAGCCGGTTGCGATAGCCGTTTCCACAAACGACGGTTTAGGCACAGCCGCAAAAAATATAGGTATGCTGATGAATTCAAAAAATATATTCTTCCTCCCTATGGCGCAGGATAACTGCGTAAAAAAACCGAATTCACTCGTGGCTGATTTCGCGGCGCTGATTCCGACGTTGGAAAGCGCGTTTCAAAATAAACAATATCAACCCGTTTTGGGAAGATAAAACAAAAAGAACTGCTGTGTATACGGCAGTTTTTTGATTGGAATACGCGTTCTCTAACGGCAGACAAATACAATTCTTTGCGTTTGCTCTTTCGGTTTTTCAAAAGTAAGCTCCTCGTAAGCGTCAACCGAATTAAAGCCCGCCTTATCCAAAAGAAAGCGTATTTCATCCTCCGAATAAGCGCGCTGCAAATGACGCTCCTCGAAGCGGCTGTAGCTTTCGCCCTGTCTTACGAAGAACGTCAAAAACATATCCGACATATTTCGGTTTTCTATATAATGGTTTTGCCACGAATAGAAAATATCCTCATCGCTGTGTATAAAGGTGTTCTCGCCGATTACGGTTTTCAGCTTAAATTCGGTGCTTATATCAAATATAAATATTCCGCCGTCGTCAAGCGCCGCCGTTTTTATCCTTTTAAACGCGCCGTACAGCGCCTTGGGCGATATTATATAATTCACGCCGTCTATCATACAGGTAACCGCGTCCGCCGCGGACGGAACGCGCAAATCGGCTATGTTTTGCTTCACAAACACCGCGCCGGAGCCTTTTTCCGCCGCGATATTGAGCATATCCTCGGATATGTCTATACCGGTCATATCATATCCGCGCCGCGAAAGCGGCAGGGTTATATTTCCCGTCCCGCAGGCGAGATCGTATATTTTTTGAGGGCACGCGCCGTATCTTTTAAATATCGCCTCTATATAGTCCGCCCACGCCTCATAGTCAATATCATCGCGCATAAGCGCGTCGTATACGCGCGCGAAATCCGTATAGCTATTCATTTTCCTTCTCCTTCAGCCGTTTAAGCACCATAGCGTAACCGTCCGAGCCGTAGTTTAGGCATTTGTTCACGCGGCTTATCGTGGCGGTAGACGCGCCGGTTTTCGCGGCGATGTCGGTGTATATGCACTTGTCGTTTAACATTTTCGCGACCTCTATCCTCTGCGCCATAGATTTAAGCTCGGATATTGTGCATAAATCCTCGAAGAAGGAATAGCACTCTTCAACCGTTTTCAACTCCAAAAGCGCCCGCATAAGCAGCTCGTTATTTTCATTTTTTATGCATTTCAAGATTATCACTCCCGAAAATATATTTCACTTTTCTATTATATCACTTTAAATCGCGAAAGTAAATGAATTTTTTT
>JAJPXA010000219.1 GCA_021205715.1 Bacillota bacterium | reverse complement strand
TAATACAAAGCAGCGGAGGTGAGCATATGCCAGAGAAAATCAAATACGATATAGACGAGCTTTTGGACAAAAGGCAGTACGCCAAGCTTAAAGACATTTTAGGTCATATGAACGAGGCGGACATCGTGGAGCTGTTTGAAACGCTCTACGGCGATAATTTTGACGAGGAGCGCGAGTTCCTTATACTATACCGTCTTTTACCGAAAAATCTCGCTGCCGAGGTGTTTTCGTTTATGAACCACGATATGCAGGAACATTTGATAAACGCGTTCACGGATAAGGAGCTTCGCGAGATTTTAAGCAAATCGTTTATCGACGATACCGTCGATTTGGTCGAGGAAATGCCCGCCAATGTCGTGGCGAGGATTTTGAGAAACTCCTCAACCGGCGCGCGCAGGGCGATAAACGATATATTAAAATACCCCAAGGACAGCGCGGGCAGTATTATGACGATTGAATACGTTAATATCCATAAAGATATGACGGTGATTGAGGCGTTCGATAAAATTCGTCGCGTGGGACTTAACAAGGAAACGATATACACCTGCTATGTCACCGAAAACCGCCGCCTTATCGGATTTGTTACGGTTAAGGATTTGTTTATGGCGGAGGAGTCGGATATAATCGGCGATATAATGGAAACGAATATCATCTGCGCCGAAACGAACGAGGACAGAGAAAAGGTCGCGGCAATGTTCAGGAAATACGACTTTTTGGCGATACCGGTCGTCGATACCGATTACCGGCTTGTCGGCATTGTCACGTTTGACGACGCTATGGACGTCATCCAGGACGAGAACACGGAGGACGTTTCAAAAATGTACGCTATGACGCCGATGGAGGACTCGTATTTCAGAACCGGCATTTTGCGTCACGCGGGAAACAGAATTATTTGGCTGCTGATACTTATGGTAAGTATGACGATTACGGGCGTTATAACGATGAATTACGAAAACGCGTTCGCGGCAGTGCCGCTGTTGGTGTCGTTTATGCCTATGATAATGGACACGGGCGGAAATTGCAGCTCGCAGTCCTCGACGCTTATAATCCGCGGTATGGCGCTTGATGAGATACGGTTTTCGGATTTCTTCAAGGTCGTGTTTAAGGAGTTTAGAATATCGCTTATAATAAGCGCGGTTTTGGCTCTTATAAACGGCGTGAGAATTTATCTTATGTACGGGCACAGCCTCGCGCTTTCGGCAACAATCGCGGTGTCGATTATAGCAACGGTGGTTATGTCTAAGCTTATAGGCGCGGCTCTTCCTATGCTCGCGAAAAAATGCCGCTTGGATCCCGCGATTATGGCGGCGCCGCTTTTGGCGACAATTGTGGATCTTTGCTCGATAGTGCTGTATTTTAATATCGCGTCGGCTATATTGAATTTGTAAAACGGCATACCGCCCGAATTTTATCGGGCGGTATGTTTTTTTATATACTCACTTTCAATAAATTTAAACAAAAAGGAGCTTTACAGCTCCAACTCATCGGGTAAATCAGACTCGCAATCCATATCATCCTAATATACCTCATCAAAAATGCTTTGACAAAACGCCTTGATTTCGGGGATATCCTCACGAACGGTTTTCCATATTTGTTCATTATTCATTTCAATATATCCATGGGCAAAATGATTTCGCATACCGACTATTTCTCTCCACGGAACCTGCGAATATTTCTGTTTAAAATCATTGGTTAAATGTGTTGTCAGTTCGCCGATTTGCAATACACACATCGAAACAGAATCTCTATATGCCGTATCATTTATAAAATCCGAAAAACTGTTTCCAAATCTGCCGACAGCCTTTTCTATTCTCTCACAATAATTAATCATATGTTCCAGTACGCTCATATCTCTCAGGAGTTCGCCGCTCATATAAAATCACCTCGTCCTTTTTTATATTTTTAAACAACATTCTTGTACTCCACATATCCCAGTTACGTCTTAGGCTTTTTGCCGTTACGATATCGACGTTTTTGTCCAATGCATCTTCAAAATCGCAAAAAATAGCGCCTATCGCCCACGGTATTCCGTCATATGAATCGGGGCTGTCGATTATATATAAATCAATGTCGCTTTTTTCCGTTGCCTCGCCGCGGGCGTATGAGCCAAACAACGATACCTTTTTGAGCCTATACTTCGTTATAAGCGGCTGTATTTTTTCTTTTATTTCCTCAATTGTATATATTTTGTCTGTCATCATATCCACCTCGCAATCTACTATTATATTACAACATTTAAGCGGCATTGTCAATCTAAATATACCGACTTCCCGCGCTACTCGGGAGTTCATTTTATATAAAAACCGGCGCCCGAGGGCGCCGGTTGTTACGCGTTTGCTTGAGCTTTTGCGCGGTTTGCGATATCCTTTTTAAACAAGGTCTTAAACACCGTGCGTATAAGCGGCTGAATGAAAAACAGCTGCGAGAAGAACGCGAACGGGAAGTTGAAGCATACGAGCTTAACCCAGTTTGCAAGCAGCGTGAGCAGATTAAAGCCCGCGTAATACGGATAATAGAGCCACGCGGCAATGAAGCTCATAGTAGGACACATAATGCCCACCGTCGCGCATATGATTGTCGTTTCAAACATAACGGGGTGCGTTGTTTTGGGGTCAAACACCTTTTTCGCAAGGGCGAAGGATGAGGGCTGACCCACGCATATTTCAAGCAGGTACGCGAAGCAGAACTCCGTCAGCACAACCGCCCATATCGGCAGGTATGTGCCGAACATATACACTCCTCCCTGCTTATGTATCGCCGCAAGCACTCCGGATGCCTCGTTCACGCTCATAAGCGTGCTGCCGTTTACAACGTATAGGCTGTAAAACACGTAATCGTGCACCGTGACAAGCACTGTCAGAAAGGCGAAGACCATTCTTTGAAATTGATTTCTTGGCATTTTTATTCTCCTTTTTTTCACAACCGCAAAAAAACACGCAATACTTTATATAAAATCCATAGTTTCGTGCCGTAATCAGATTTACATATATAAAATATAACGTGTGTCGTGCGAATTGTATTTAGTTGTATTCAGCTCAAAGCTGTAAGGCGATTATAACACAAATCAAATGATATGTCAAGATTTTTGTCATTCTTTATCATCCGAATCCGCCGCGCTTATCGCCTTATTGTCCTTTGCGACCATTATGTCGACCGCGTGTTCAATCACTTCTATTTTCGCTTTTTTGTCGTTGCCGCCGAACTCGCCGTCGAGCGTCCACTTTATTTCATCGTCGGTTTCAACCGTTACCTCTTTTACCTTTTTAAGGAAATATCCCTTACCCTCGCTTTCGCCGCGTATAAGGCTTGTGATAATCCCTTGAAGATCCAAAATATTCGACGGCGTTTCAAAGAGCAAAAGCTCGAAAAGTCCGTCGCTCAAATCGGCTTTAACAAGTCTGTCGCCCTTTATGCCGCCGACAAAATTACTGTTCATTATCATTCCCAATATGAAATTGCCGCTTATCGTTTCGCCGTCGCAGGTTATTTTCATTTCGTATGACGGCAGTTTCGGCAGGCGGGACATTCCCTCTATTATATACGCCAAATGCCCGAACATATTCTTGTTCTCCTGCGGCGTTTCGTATGACACGTCCGTAAACGCGCCGAACGCGGCGACGTAATTAAAGTTTCTGTCGTTGAAGCTGCCTGTGTCGCATCTAAACGGCACGCCATCCGTTATAACGCGCGCGGCACGCACGGGCTGCTTTGGAAGCTGCAGGCTGTTGGCAAAATCATTTGTGCTTCCGCACGGAATATAGCCTATTTTAACGCGGTTTTCAAGCCGCAGCACACCTCCTATGACCTCGCTCAATGTGCCGTCGCCGCCGGCGGCTACTATCAAATCATAGTTTTCGCCCTCGGATGTTACAAGATTTTTCGCGTCCAAATGATCCTGGGTGGTATGCAGTCTGACACGGTACCCCGCTTTTATGAAAATATCCGTAATGTTCATCAGATTTTGGCTTATTTGTCCCTTACCCGATGCGGGATTAACTATAAACAAAAGATTTTTCTCCATCTTTGTAACCTCTTTTCTGAGGAAATTATACACCTTTTTTTAACATACGTCAACATCATACCTTATTTTTTACGCGTGTGTTTTTTGTTAAAATGCAGTGCGGTTTGTATAAAAATCCGCTTTTAGGCTATATATGATTAAAAAATCGGGCGGAGTATGGCAAAATATAGTTAAGTTGCTTAACTTTTCATTGCATTAACTTTGGTTTAAAAGCGAGGTGAAAATTTTGAACAATTTAGCCGAAGTTTTTCATTTGCTTCAGAGCATCTACATAATAAGAAAAAACACGATAAAAACCAATATCGATCAAAACGTGATAAGCTACGAGCTTATGCCCGTGCTGTCGTATATCAACGGAAAGCCGATGTGCTCGCAGAAATGCATCGCGGACGCGCTCGGCATTACCCCCTCCGCGGTTACGCAGTCGACACAGAAGCTGGAAAAGGCGGGACTTATCAAGAAAATGACGAACGAGGACAATCTTCGTGAAAAAATGCTTGTCGCGACGCCCAAAGGCGAGGAAACCGTGAAAAACAGCATCGCGGAATTTGACGAGATTGACCGCAAAGTCGCAAAGGATTTGACCGATGAAGAAATCACCGAGCTTTACGAAATTTTATCGAAAATGTATAAGACTTTAAAAAGTGTGAACCAA
The DNA here is from genome assembly GCA_021205715.1 of Bacillota bacterium. Lineage (GTDB taxonomy): Bacteria > Bacillota > Clostridia > UBA1381 > UBA1381 > 12844. The sequence goes on along the minus strand of JAJPXA010000219.1, from coordinate 155 downwards.
ACCCATTACAGGGAGCTTTCCCCGTGGGACTGAGAATATAAGGAGGATATTAAAAATGAAATTTAAAAGAATATCGGCGGCAGCGGTTGCCGCGGCGCTTATTATAAGCTCCGCCGGCGCGTTCGCCTCGTCAGGCGGCGTTAGCGCAAGCGGTG
>JAJPXA010000096.1 GCA_021205715.1 Bacillota bacterium | reverse complement strand
CCGTTATACTTGTGCAGTATGACGGTGATTTAAATCCTGTTTTTTGCGGCGTCAGCCTTCGATAATTCTTTGTGTGTCTATCGCTATCATAAGCTCCTCGTTTGTCGGGATGACAAGAGTTTTGACAGCCGCGCCGTCGGCGCTTATATCGACGGTGCCTCTCGCGTTGTTTTTCGCGTCGTCTATCTTCACGCCCATAAACTCAAGACCGTCGACTATCGCCTTTCTCGTTTCGGCGTCATTCTCGCCTACGCCCGCCGTAAATACTACCGCGTCGAGTCCGCCCATAGCCGCCGCGTACTCGCCGATGCATTTCTTAACTTGATACGCGAACATATCAAGCGCGAGCTTCGCTCTCTCGTTTCCGTCCTTTGCCGCCGCCGATAAATCGCGGAAGTCCGACGAAACGCCCGAGATGCCGGCAACGCCGCTGTCCTTGTTCATAAGGCGGTCAACCTCCTCGGCGCTTCTTCCATGCTCGATAAGATACGTAACGACAGCCGGATCCATAGAGCCTGTTCTCGTTCCCATAGGAACGCCGTCAAGCGGAGTGAATCCCATTGACGTGTCAACGCTCTTGCCGCCGTCAACGGCGGTTATCGACGAGCCGTTGCCCAAGTGGCAGGTAACTATTTTAAGCTCCTCCGGCTTTTTGCCGAGGAACTCGGCAGCCTGCTGCGAAACATACTTATGGCTCGTGCCGTGGAAGCCGTATTTTCTTATGCGGTCGTTTTCGTATAATTCATACGGCAAAGCGTACATATACGCCTTCGGCGGCATTGTCTGATGGAACGCCGTGTCGAATACCGCGACCATAGGAACGTTCGGCATTATCTTCTTGCACGCCTCTATTCCGATAATATTCGGAGGGTTGTGCAAAGGCGCCAGCGGCGTGCATTTTTCAAGCGCTTTCATTACCGCCTCGGTAACAAGGCACGATGTCGCGAATTCCTCCGCGCCGTGTACCACTCTGTGACCTACCGCGCCAATCTCGTCCATTGACGAGATTACGCCTATTTTTTCATCGACAAGCGCGTCGATTACCATCTGTATAGCGTCGCCGTGATCCTTCATCGGCTTTTCTATAACCGTTTTTTCGTCCTTTGCGATGTTCGTGTGCGAAAGGTTTGAACCCTCAATTCCTATTCTCTCGCAAAGTCCCTTTGCCATTACGGATTTGCTGTCCATATCTATAAGCTGATATTTAAGCGACGAGCTTCCCGCGTTTATAACCAAAATTTTCATTACTGACCGTTTCCTTTCATTAATTATTTATTATGTACAATTATTCCGCCGATGCCGCCTGAATCGCCGTGATTGCGACAACTCCGGCTATATCCTCGGCAACGCAGCCTCTCGAAAGGTCGTTTACGGGTTTTGCTATTCCCTGCAAAACCGGTCCGAACGCCTCGGCTTTGCCGAGTCTTTGAGCAATCTTATAGCCTATATTGCCCGCGTTAAGGTCGGGGAAAATAAGCGTGTTGGCGTGACCCGCGACGGGCGAACCGGGCGCCTTTGACGCTCCCACCTCGGGAACGATTGCCGCGTCAAACTGCATTTCGCCGTCAAGCTCAAGCTCGGGCGCTTTTTCCTTTGTTATTCTTGTCGCCTCCTGCACCTTGTCAACCAGCGGGTCGCTCGCGGAACCGTAGGTTGAGAAGGAAAGCATCGCAACCTTCGGATCGGCGCCGACAAGCTGTTTAAACGACTTAGCCGATGAAATGGCTATTTCCGACAAATCCTCCGCGCTCGGATTGATGTTAAGCGCGCTGTCGCTGAACAAAAACGTTCCGTTTTCGCCGTACTCGCAGTCCGGCACGCTGATTAAGAAGAACGCCGAAACGAGCTTCGTTCCCGGAGCGGTTTTCAAAATCTGAAGCGACGGTCTTATTGTGTCCGCCGACGAGTGGCACGCGCCCGAAACCATACCGTCCGCCGCGCCCGTTTTAACCATCATTACGGTGTAATACGACGGGTCTTTCATTGTTTCGTAAGCCTTTTCGGGGGTCATTCCCTTGTGCTTTCTCATTTCGTAAAACGCGTCCGCGTATTCTTGAAGATGCTCGGACGTAAGCGGATTTACGATAGGCGTGTCGCCTATGTTTATGCCCTCCGCCGCGCATATGGTCTTGATTTTGTCGGGATCGCCGACCAAAACGGTTTTCGCGTATCCCTCGTTCAGTATTATTTCCGCCGCTTTGAGAGTGCGGATGTCCTCGCCCTCCGCCAAAGCGATGGTTTTAATGTTTTCCTTGGCTCTCGCCTTTAAGCTTTCTGTAAATGTACTCATATTCCTTCCCCTTCTTGCAGATTTTGTCTTTGTGTTGACATATTATAATTATTATATACCTGTTTATTTGTATTTTCAAGTGCTTATATACCAAATATCGGATTTTTTTAGGAAGTTTTTTGTATTTTTCAAGCCGCGCCGGCACATAAGTTCAAAAGCACGGCGCAGTAATCCTCAAACGAGGCGGTGAATATATAATTCAATACCAAGGCCTCGTCGGGATTGTATTCGCTTATCGTGTCCTTGAGGCTGCCCATATATGTGCGCGGGTCTATCAAAATCACGTTTTTATAGTTGTTCATAAGCCACGGCGCGAAGTCGTTCGCGTAAGAGTCGCATATGATTATAATTGTTTTCCCGTCGGGAAGCTCGGAATTGGTAAACCTCGCGAACGCGTGATCGGAGCCGAGGAAAAAGTCGTAATCACTGCGGCTCTCGTCATAAAGCACGCTTCTGTAATTATAGCTTTCGCCGCTGCTTTTATAGGCGGTCATACTCCAGTCTATATTGCCGCGCTCGTTGACGTCGTACCACTCTATCGTGTCGGCTTTTATCTCCTCCGTTCCCGCATACGCGCTCAAACGTCCGAAAAAGCCGTTTATTGTCCGCTTTTCGTAATCGTCTATGCTCACGCTTTGCGCGCCCGTTTCGGCGCACAGCGCCTCATATCCGTAATACGCTCCGAGCATCGTCCAATGATGGTCGCTTCTGAAATATATATATTCCCCGCTGCGCGCTTCAAGCGCGCCGTATACGTCCACGGCGTTCACGGCGCTGTCCGTCCGCGAATAGATATAGTCAATCTCGTCCTTTTGCGAGTCCTGCAAATTCGAGTAAAGCTCGTCGCGAAACTCGAGCTGCGTCGGAACAAGCATCGAGTACAGCTTTATATCGCCGAGATTTTCCGCGAGGATATTGAGCGCCTCCGCGTATTTATCCGCCGCGGCGCGGTTTTCCGAAAACATTTCCATAATCGCGCCGTCCAATATCAAAAGATTGGTCGCTTTTTTCTCGCCGGTGCCCATATCCACATCCGCCAAAATAACCTTGCCCTCGGGAACGTCCACGCCCTTATATTCGCTTATTTTTTGAGATAGGTCTATCATTTCGCTTCTAAACGCTATCTTATCGCCAAGGTACGCTTCGACACCGTCCGCAAATTCGCCGCTTTTTATATTTTCAAGCGTAAGCTCCGGCATCTCCGATTGGGCGCGGTTCTCGCCGCTTACATCGCCGCCGCCGAGCATTACCGCCGCGAACGCGGCGATAAGGCACAGCGCAAAAACTATGCTCATTATTTTATATTTCATCGTTACACGTCCTTTCCGCCGCGGCGCGGTCTTTAAAATCTGAAATACAGAAACGGGTTGTACGAGCCGCCGACAAGCGCGGCAACGCACACGGCGAATGCCGCCGCTATAACCGCCGGCTCGATTATCGCCGACAATACGCGGCTCGATTTCGAAAAATGGTTATAGAACATCTTCGCCCACGGCTGTGACGCCAAAACGCACAATACAAGCAGCCAAATATTTGATTTGAAAACGCTCACGGACGTTAAATCATAAGAATTTACGCCGAAGCTGAACATAGCCTTAACACATTCGCAAAACGCGCTCAAATCCGTAAAATAGAACAGCGTCCACCCCATAATAACTATAAACATAGTGTATATATGGCAGAACGGAAACGGTATTTTCTGCAAAATTCCGCCGATAAGCTTTTTTTCTGTTATGAGTATCACGCCGTAATAAAGTCCCCAAAGCACGAAATTCCAGCTTGCTCCGTGCCATAATCCGGTCAGAAACCACACAATAAGCAGGTTTAAAATATGCCGTTTGCGGTTGCCGCCCAGGGGAATATATACGCAGTCCCTGAAAAATCTCGAAAGCGATATATGCCATCTGCGCCAAAATTCGGTGATGTTTCTCGATATATACGGATGCTCGAAATTTTCCTTGTAATGAAATCCGAGCATCCGCCCCAGCCCTATCGCCATATCGGAATAGCCCGAAAAGTCGAAATATATCTGAAACGTGAAAAATATTATCCCCGTCCACGCCGAGAGCGCGGTCATATGCACGCCGCCGAACGCCGCCTCGACAGCCGCGCCCGCGTTATTGGCAATCAGCACCTTTTTACACAGTCCGCACACGAATTTTCGACTGCCGAGCGCCATATTTTCCGCGGTAACGGAGCGCTTGCGAAGCTCGGTCGCAATGTCGCCGTAGCGCACAACGGGTCCCGCCACAAGCTGCGGAAACATCGAAACGTAGGTCAAAAACCTGAGCATCGACGTCTGAACCTTTACCTTGCCGCGGTATAAATCGATTGTGTACGACAACGTCTGAAAGGTGTAAAACGATATGCCTATGGGCAGTGAAAATTCGGGCTTGTACAAGGAAAGCGCGAAAATCGAGTTTATGTTCTCAACAATAAAACCCGAATACTTGAACACCGCGAGCATACCCAAATTTATAACGAGCGAGCTTGCGAGCATAATTTTCGACAGCGCCCGCCCGCGAAAACGCTCTATCATAAGAC
>JAJPXA010000168.1:1774-4884 GCA_021205715.1 Bacillota bacterium | reverse complement strand
ACATACAATCAAGCGCTTCGGCATAGTGAACCGCTACAATCTTAAAGAGGAGTTCCCGATATTGACCCTGCGCCGCACATTTTTAAAGACGTCGATGGACGAGCTTCTGTGGATATGGCAGAAAAAATCCAACAATATCAAAGACTTAAACTCGCACGTCTGGGATCAATGGGCGGATGAAAACGGGAGCATCGGCAAGGCGTACGGCTACCAGCTCGCGCAAAAGCACAAATACGCCGAGGGCGAGTTTGACCAGGTAGACAGGATTTTGTACGACCTCAAGCACAACCCGTCGAGCCGCCGCATAATATCAAATATGTACGTTCACGAGGATTTAAGCGAAATGCACCTCTATCCGTGCGCGTATTCGATGACCTTTAACGTGAGCGGCAACACCTTAAACGGCATATTAAACCAGCGCTCGCAGGATATGCTGACCGCGAACAACTGGAACGTCTGCCAATACGCTCTGCTTATGCATATGTTCGCGGCGGTATCGGGGCTTGAGGCAGGCGAACTTGTACACGTAATCGCGGACGCGCACATTTACGACAGACACGTCCCCGTGGTAGAGGAAATGATTGCGAAAAAACCGTTTGACGCGCCCAAAGTCACGGTGGACAGGCTTGACGATTTTTATAAATACACCACGGCTGACGTTCACATAGAAAATTACAAATATCATACGCTGGACACAAAAATAGAGGTTGCGGTGTGATGAAATTCAATTCGGAAAGGCGGGATTGTTATGAATTTAATAGCGGCTGTTGATGAAAACTGGGGAATCGGAAAAGATGGAAAGCTCCTATTTTCGATTAAGCAGGATATGCGGTTTTTCCGCGACACGACAATCGGACACGTTGTCGTAATGGGGCGAAAAACTCTTGACTCGTTTCCGGGTGGCAGAGCCTTAAAGGACAGGGTGAACATCGCGCTGACGCGCGACGGCAAATTTACGCGCGAAAACGTGACGGTCTGCAACAGTACGAACGCGGTTCTTGACGAGCTTAAAAAGCTCGGGCGCGACGATGTTTTTATAATCGGCGGCGCGGAGATTTACAAGCAGTTTCTGCCCTATTGCGAAAAAGCCTACATAACAAAGGTTGCCGCAAAGAAAGACGCGGACGCGTTTATCGAAAATCTTGACCGCAGTGATGAATGGCAGCTTGCCCGCTGCACAAAGGATTTTTCGGACGGAGGCCCGATGTACAGATTTTGCGTGTACGAAAGAAAATAAAAAACGAGCATATAAAAAGCCGTCCGCATCTTAATGACGCGGACGGCTTTTGTGTTTAAATCCGAAAATGCCTTTATATCAGCCGTTATTGTTATAGCTGTAATTCGGCGCTTCCTTGGTGATGTAAATATCGTGCGGGTGGCTTTCCTTGAGTCCCGCGCCTGTTATTCTTATGAACTTGCCGTTTTCTTTCAGCTCTTGTATCGTTCTTGTGCCGCAGTAACCCATACCGGAGCGGAGTCCGCCCAAAAGCTGGAATACCGTGTCGGACAAGGGACCCTTGTAAGGAATACGTCCCTCTACGCCCTCGGGAACGAGCTTTTTCGAGCCGGTCTGGAAATATCTGTCCTTGGAACCGCATTCCATAGCCGCGATTGAACCCATACCGCGGTAGGTCTTAAAGCGTCTGCCCTGATATATCTCGAACGCTCCGGGGCTTTCGTCGCATCCCGCCAAAAGCGAGCCGAGCATAACAACGTCCGCGCCTGCGGCGATAGCCTTAACAATATCGCCCGAATATTTAATTCCGCCGTCGCCTATTACCGGAATACCGTATTTCTTCGCGACTTCAGCCGCGTCGTATATCGCCGTAATCTGCGGCACGCCTATACCGGACACAACTCTCGTTGTGCAAATCGAGCCGGGGCCTATGCCGACCTTTATACAATCCGCACCTGCGTCGATAAGCGCCTGAGCCGCCTCGCCCGTCGCGATATTTCCGGCGATAATCGGAGTATCCGGAAATGGCGTTGTTATCTCCGTTATTTTAGTCAAAATATTCATAGAGTGACCGTGCGCGCTGTCAAGCACCCAAACATCGACACCCGCGTTTACAAGCGCCTCGACTCTTACGAGAACATCATCGGTTACTCCGATCGCGGCTCCCGCCAAAAGTCTGCCGCTGTCATCTCTCGCGGAATTGGGGTACTGGATTGCTTTTTCAATATCCTTTATTGTGATAAGACCCTTTAAGCGCATTTTCGCGTCAACTATCGGGAGCTTTTCTATTTTATGCTTTGACAGAATTTCCTGCGCCTGCTCAAGGGTGGTGCCCTCCGGAGCGGTTATCAAGTTTTCCGAAGTCATAGCCTCGCTGATTTTTTTCGTAAAATCGGTTTCAAAACGCAAATCGCGGTTTGTTATAATTCCAACAAGCACACCGTCGTCGGCACAAATGGGGACACCCGAAATCCTGTAGCGCGCCATAAGGTCATCCGCGTCTTTCAAGGTGTGATCCGCCGTAAGACTGAACGGATTTACTATAACGCCGTTTTCCGAGCGCTTAACCTTGTCGACCTCGCTCGCCTGCTGTTCGATTGTCATGTTCTTGTGAATTATTCCTATGCCGCCCTCTCGCGCGATTGCAATCGCCATTGCCGATTCCGTAACGGTATCCATCGCGGAACTCATAAGAGGAACGTTTAGTTTTATCTTTTTTGTGAGTTGCGTGGAAAGCTCAACCTGATTCGGCGTCACGTCCGACTTTTGCGGGACGAGCAGCACGTCGTCAAATGTAAGCCCTTCTTTTGAAAACTTGTCTGCCATCTTAAAAAACTCCTCTCAATAATATATTTAACTAATTATAACATTTTCCAATTTGTTTTTCAAGAGAAAATACGATTATTTTAGAAAATTTATCAAAAATTTTTCAAGAAGCGCGTTTTTTGTAAAACCGGCGGGAAAATTACAAAACTTTCCCGCCGGCAAACCGAAATTTTAATCTGTGTCAACATTCAGCGCGCGCATTGAGTTTATTATCGCAATTACCGCGACGCCCACGTCGGCGAAAACAGCCTCCCACATATTCGCCATACCGAGCGCGCCGAGTATTAATATCGCCGCCTTCACTCCGAGCGCGAACACGATATTTTGC